>JAYVXG010000663.1:0-3247 GCA_043785475.1 Armatimonadota bacterium | reverse complement strand
GAACATGAAAGCAGAGCGACTTTCCTGAGTTCGTTCCGGTGGAAACGAGGACGTCTTTGCCCTGGCGGGCAGCTTGGATAGCTTCGTACTGGTGGCTGTAGAGCTCAGTTGGCATCTGCCCCTTGAGATTAAGGGGCAGATTTAGGTCATTCGCGACGAGTTTTGCTTCGCGCCGCTCGATTGTATCAACGTGGACTATTTGTTCGGTTATCTGACTCGGGAACTCAGGTGTTGACATCGTTGGAGTCAGACTCTTCGCTGGTCAAAGCTTTGGGCGATTCGTAGGGATAGACGTCTTCCTCGTTAATGATTACTTCATCGGCTTGCTTCTTTTTGCTCTGAACAACTTTTACCGCGTACGCACTGATGATGAAGAGGATGGTGAGGGGTATTGCCATCATCAGCATCGTAATCGGGTCATTGCTAGGAGTAATGACGCCCGAAATAATAAATATTGCTGCCGCCCCGTGACGCCAATACTTGATCAACGTTTCTGATGAGAGCAAGTTGAGCGCACCAAGAATGAAGACGGCAAGCGGGAGCTGAAAGCCAATTCCAAACGCTAAGATCGCTTTGAGCGAGAACATGACCATGGTGCCGGCTTCTTGGTTCAAATTCGCTCCATCGTAGTCGCCCAAGTATGTTGCAAACCATGTGAATGCGTTGGGCAGAATCAACCAGCAGAAAAACCCGCCGAGAAGGAACAAGAAGAGGCTAACGGGACCGACTTGCTTGAGTGGCTTTTGTTCTTTCGGTTTCAAGCCGGGTGCAATGAATGCCCAAACTTGGAGAACCAGAAGGGGAAAAGAAACGATGAGGGCACAAAAGAACGAGATCTTCATCTTCAGCATGAACGGATCTGGAGCATGCAGAAACTGTTCTGTAAAGATGACGCCTTTTGGGAGGCTCGCTTTGACGGCGGTGATCGCTCGCGACGAAAAGAAATTGTTTATATAACTGAACTGCCACCAGGCGATGACCCAGAAACCAAGCACGATCATGAACGATCGCATCACACGGGTGCGCAGTTCTTCTAAATGCTCGACCAAAGAAAGACGAAACTCCTCCGGATTGTGGTCCGGGGAGTTCCATCCGAATTTTGTACGTTTGTTCGGTTTCTTTGGTCCTTTCGGTGATTCGTCCACCGTTACAGATTACTTCTCCAGTATGAATAGATACTGGTATCTGGTTCGAACAAATGCGGATTGTCCACCTTGTTGACCACCCGGTCCTCCGCCAGGGCCAAACTGACCTTGGTTAGGGCCACCACTTTGGCCAGCTGCGGTTGGGGGTCCACTTCGTCCTTGGAATCTATCCGATACTCGGAAGTCGCCTGGATCGGCTGCTCCTCCGCCCTTGCCCTTTCCTCCACGAGCTCCGCCGGGGCCTCCGCCACTTTGACCAGCCGCCGATGGTCCACCAGGGTTTCCTGAATTTCCACCACCGCCGCCTGCAGTTAATCCAAAGGTTCCTTTTCCTTCGACGGTGATGTCTTGGAAATACTTAACCACAACGCCGGTGTCGAGGGCAAACCAAACTGTTTCCTCCACGGAGACTTTTTGGTCTTCGATCTTAGTGCCGCCTGCGGATGCGCCGGTTCCACTAGCACCCGGATTGTTCTTCAGGGAACCAGTACCTAATGCGATCGTATTTCTGATTTTCGCACAAGGATGTCCCATTTCCCATTCAACGTTGAGAAAGTCGCCTCGGGCTTTGATCACATCTACAACCGTTTTCACACTGTGAACGTTTTTAAGGTCAAATGATCCATGCTGAATTCTAGTTTCCCAAGTGTCGCCTGGTTTCTTAGGCTGTGAGGGCAAAGTCGGCAATGGGAACGATGCATAAAGTCCAAATCGAGAGACCGTACCGGTGTTGCCTTCAATTCCAAAGTAGTCAGGAATTGCGCCAAAGACTTCTCGGCCATTTGGTTCGATTCTCATGTAGATTGGAGCCATGTCAGCAGGGAAATATTTCTTTGGTGTATCGCCTGCGTCCGGGATAGTGAGGTAGGAATATTCTCGACCATGCATGCCCCTGTCGGGAACAACCTGCATTCGAATCAGTCCGTCACCGTTGCTGTATTTGTTATCGCATGCGTACAGCAGTTTGAGAGTTTCGCCTTCTTCCTGAATTTCAAATGGTCGCGATCCCTTAATGTTCTGTTGGGCCTCGCTGATGACGTTTTGAATGATTCTCTGCTGAAGTCGGTAAATTCGCTCTTGCCCAACATTGAATCGGTACTTCATTTGGAATCCGTCTTCGGGAATCGTAATGCTGGAGTGGTTGGCGACGGTAATGTCCACGCTACTCGTATCGACAATTCGAGGTTGGTTGCTGTAGTCAACGTAGAGTTTGGCCTCTAATTTGTGGCTACCGTCATCGAGTGTTTTAGTATCCAGAGCGTATTCGTAATATTTCTTGTCGCGGGAGAGTTTTGGCAGGACTGCCTCAAGAAACTTACCGTCAATGAAAATGCCAACGTATCCAGAGTTATCTGGGACGCTGTTTTTGGGAAATAGTACTTTCACCATTTCACGAACTTTTGAGCCATCGAATGGCCGAACGATGGTGAAGGAACCTTGCGCGAAAGCGAAAATGGTTGCTCCTCCGAAAATGATGCTACTTATTGCCCGTTTCATATCGTCTGTATATCTCCGGTCTCATGACCTTTGCTTTGTGATCTCTAGGGATACTGACGCCCCAGTTTAGCTTGAAGTTACAGGCAAGGACAAGTGTTTTTCCAAGCATAATTGTAAATGAGCTTAATGACTGCCGACCTCAACCTCAATTCCTTGAACCCAGAGCAACTTGAAGCCGTTATTTATCCTGCTGGGCCGCTCCTGATTTTTGCCGGGGCAGGCTCGGGGAAAACGCGGGTTATCACGACTCGAATCGCCCGTTTGTTGGATGATGGCGTGCCTCCGTACCGAATCATGGCGGTTACATTCACCAACAAGGCTGCCCGCGAAATGGTCGAACGGGTCGAAGCTTTAGCTGGCCCGAAGTCGAAAGGAATGTGGATTGGCACGTTTCACGCACTTTGCGCTCGGTTTTTGCGAATGGAAGGGAGTGCGATCGGGATTGATCGAAATTTTGTTATTTACGACGATGGCGACCAGATTTCGTTAATCAAAGACATTCTCAGGCAAAAAAATATCGACGATAAGTCGATTCAGCCTCGGGCGGTCCTCAATGAAATTTCAAATGCGAAGGAGAAGTTGCAGGGACCAGAGAAATATGAGGC
>JAYVXG010000662.1:0-3261 GCA_043785475.1 Armatimonadota bacterium | reverse complement strand
CTCGGGTACCGGGAGCCCTTTCTTGATCTGCTCCTCAGTAAACATTGTCTTCGGCATCAGTTCAGCAGGTAATGCATCGGGAGCTAAGATCGGCTCGGCCAAA
Organism: Armatimonadota bacterium; assembly: GCA_043785475.1. GTDB lineage: Bacteria > Armatimonadota > Fimbriimonadia > Fimbriimonadales > Fimbriimonadaceae > Fimbriimonas. Next base: position 3,158 of record JAYVXG010000662.1, on the reverse strand, counting down.
CTTTCCGACAGAATCCTTACCTGAGCCTTTGCGGAAAGGGGAACCGTCATTGTTCGCTCGAAAAACCACGCCATCGCATAGTGCACCCAGACGGGAGCGGGAAAAGTTAGTCGCTTCTTGTTTGCAGCTCGAGAAATTCGAGCAACGGCCTCACCCAAGGTCATTTCTTCTGGACCGGTGATCGGCACCGTATTTCGGGAGAGCGCACCACCAACTGTCGACGCCATCATGACGTCGATCAAGTCATCCACAGCCAGGGGTCGCACCGGCCGCTTCTTGAAACCGACGAGAAGAAAAATTGGAAATGTGTGAAGCGCATGGGTGATGTGGTCGAGCATGTGGTCACCCGAGCCATAGATAACGCCAGCCTTGAAGATCGTGTAATCCAACCCCGAGTCACGAACAATCTCCTCAGCCGCGTATTTTGATTCGTGATAGGGCGAGCCGCAATCAGGTCTCGCCCTCAGGAAACTGAGAAGGAGAATCTTTGAGACGCCAACCTGATTGGCAGCTTCGACTACGTTCGCGGTGCCTTGAACGTGGACAATTGCATAGGTTTGCTCGCCGATTTCACGATTAATTCCCCCGAGGTGAGCCACCGCATGGCATCCTCCGAATGCCTTAGCGAGACTTTCAACATTATTGGTGCCAATTGGCGCAAACGTCGCACCCTCAAGTTCCCTAATGGTGGAATCACGATGATCAACCCCGCGTGAAATGAGCACAACCTCGTGACCCTCGGCAACCAATCTGCGAGCCAAGTGTCGTCCGACGAACCCGGTGCCACCGGTGATCGCGATCTTCATCCTTCCATTATTCCACAAGTTTCAGAACATTGTGAAACTTGGTGAAATTTGCAATACTAAAGGGGATGGCGTTGATAGTTGAAAAGTGCAAGGAAGCGGACCTCGAAGCATTAGGAAAGGTTTGGTCTGCCACCTATCGCAACGGAGAGCCGTTTACCCGAGAAGCGGACAAACCACGCATGTCGGAGGACTTCGTCGCAAAAATGGATGGCGTCGCGGTCGGCGGATTTGGCGTGTGCCCAATGACCGCCACTCGCGGGCCCGCCGAATACCAATGTGCAGGAATCCTTGCGGTAGCCGTCGCACCGCATGTTCGGGGCGGAGGAATCGGCGGAGAGATGATGCGCTTTGGAGTCCGCGAATACTTCGACCGTGGTTACGAGCTTGCCAGTCTGTACGCATTCAAAGATAGCTTCTACCGCGGTTTTGGCTACGAGACAACCGGTCTTCGATACCGGATTTCGGTCGACATGAATGTCTTTCCTCGAGTAAAGGCAACGCTACCGATTCGCCAACTCGGGGCCGATTCGATTGAAGTGATTCGGTATTGCTACACCGAGTTCGCCCACAGACGATCGGGGCTGAACCTCCGGCATGGAATCCAATGGGATCGAATACTGCCGAAAGAATCGCTACGGACGGTTTATGTGGCGGGTGACCCGGTCGAAGCCTACGCCATCGTTCAGCACAAAGTCGAATTTTGGAATGATCAAGAGATCGTTGAATTTGTGTGGACGACCAAGAGAGGCTACGACTCGATCCTTTCCGTCTTTGCCGGAATAGGGATCAATAAGAAGAATATGATTTGGACCGAGCCGTCCGACAGCCCGTTTCGGGCACGGTATTGGGATCACGACGCCAGCGTCACCGGCCTCACGCCTCAAATCATGTTTCGAGTCGTCAATGTGCGTAAGGCGTTGGAAGGATTGAAACCGCAAGCAACTGGCACCTTTACAGTCGAGATTTCGGACGAAGTGGTGCCCGAGAACAATGGCCCGTGGCGGGTCACATTTTCGCCCGAGGGCGTGCAAGTCGAGCCGTGCAAGTCCGCTGGATTTAAAATGGATATTCGTCAGTTCACGCAGGCGTTCATGGGAGAACCGAGCCTTGCGACTCTCTCACTCAATGATCTGGTCGAGATCAAGGACACCGCCGAAGTACGCGAAGCCGAACTGCTGCTGACGCCATCACCGACGGTATGTTTCGAAATGTTCTAATCCTTCGCGAAGGTCATCAAAAACTTAACCGACTCCGCCAAGGCGTCTTCAGGCAACTCGTGCCCGCCATTGTGCACATACCAAACGAGCGGATCGCCTATTTTGGACTCATACCGCGTCATAAATTCGCCCAGTTGCTTCCCTTCTGGCTCGCACTCGTCGAGCTTTCGAACGAAGTCCAGTGAGCGCGACTGCATCGCGAACTTCACCAATGGATCGTTACGACCGCTGACATGAAAGACCGGAATCGGCTTCTTCCCTCGCACCGCGAGGCCGCCCGCGCAGAACGGAGCGATTGCCGCGAAGGTATCCGGGTGGGTGTTCCATAGCAGGTACGTAAAACCTCCCCCGTTCGAGTGGCCGATTGAGAAAATAGCCTTATCGTTGACTTTTGCCTTGGAGTGAACCCACTTCAAAACCACATCAAAAAACTTGAGGTCCCGATCACCGTTTGTCCCCTCTCGACCCTGCCACCCGTTCTTTTCGCCCTTCGGATCGGTTAATTGTCCGACGGTCGGAAGACCCTGCATATAGATTGAGATCGCCTCCGGCCAAAGCTTATTGACCTTGAACTTTGTCACCGAATATCGCGAGTTTCCGCCGTGACCGTGAAAGGCGAACACGACGGGCCGAGGCTTCATATCCTTCGTCTTCGGGAAGTACACGTAGAATTGTCGCTTCATGCCGTTGACGTCAATCAAGACATCGTCGACTTCGAAAAGTTGTGTCAACGCAAATCCAAAGGCAATTGAGATCATCGTCGATTCAACGAATAGTTACGATCAAAGTTCGTTCCGCACGCCCGTTTCGACCAAAATGGCCCATCATTTTCCCAAGCCAGCCTCATTGGTTATCACTTTCCAGACTCAGGAATCTTGATAACGTAATTCCGATATTCCTTGTCCGAATCAACCCACCGAATTCGAACCTCAGTAGGTTTTGAACCCTTTGGCAAATCCAAAATTACCCGAAAAGACTGTTCTTCATCCACAAGGACGGGACCATCAAATGAAGTGGCGGAACCACTCCGGAGAAGCCGCAAATACTGCCTCGGAGCAATCATGTCGCCATCTGTGGTTTTGATGGTTACCTTGAATCCGTTGTACCAAAGGCGGCTTGGTCTCGATACCTTTCC
>JAYVXG010000661.1:0-3289 GCA_043785475.1 Armatimonadota bacterium | reverse complement strand
TGATTGTAAAAGCCCGCCAGTGGGCAAGCTAGCCCATAGTCGTGAACGGTAAAAACAAATTTGAATCCGCGTTCCAAGATCGTTGGCATGAAACTGAGAGTGAGTCCATCTCGCCAGGAGTGGATGTGAATTACGGTGTCTTTCGGATCGTGAGAATCCAGTAGTGTCGAAAATTTCCGTTGAGCCTCTTTGTTCCAGAGTCCACCAATGATCGACCTCTGGTGTGATTGCTCGGTAACTTTCTTTTGCCCAAGCGAAAGAACGGTGAGGTTCGGTTTTTCCAAGAGGAAAGAGGCAGGTTCACCAATCGATGCAAAAATCGTCACGTGATCAACAACATTGGCCAAAGCGTTAGCGGACTCCAGGGCAACCTTTCCGGCTCCGCCATTTACCATTGCGTAATCTGAGACAATGATGACTTTCATGATTTATAGTCCGATCCAACCGGCGGCATCAAGGATGTCATTGAATTGTCTCATGCCAAGGGGCAGATTGGCAATAATCTGTTCTCCATACCGTTTCGTCTGAAGTCGTGGGTCGAGCAATGCGATAATTCCCTTATCATTTTCGGAGCGAATGAGCCGGCCTGCTCCCTGCCTCATGATTATTTTCGCATTCGGTAACGTGTGAGTCTGAAATGGGTCCATGCCTTGATGCGCCAAATACGCCATTCTGGCGATCTGAGATGGCTCGAATGGCACTTCGAAGGGAATTCTGACCAATGCAACGCAACTGCATGTTTCGCCGGGGGCATCAAATCCGGTCCAGAAAGAACGCAAGGCGAAGAGCGAAGCAAAAATGTTCGTTTTGAATTGCTCACCAACGATCGCGACTCCGGTTTTCCCTTGCATGAGGATAGGGAATTCATCGGACACCGTGACATAACTCCGGACACCCTCCATTTCCTTTCGCGAATGAAACAGCGCAAGAGTTCGGCCCTGACACGCCTCGATAATTCCACTCAATTCGCGGGCTACGGCTTGGTAATAAACCTGTTCAGCGCTCCCTTGACGACTCAGCGTCGGGTCGGGAACTGCGTCTCGCTTCGGCACGTAGAGTGCGCACTGGGTCGTATAGTCAAAGGGAGAAGGAAGAACCTCTTCAAACATTGCCGTGGTTCCGGTGACCCGCTTAAAGTGCTCGAACTCGTTATCCACTTGGAGGGTCGCCGACATGCAAACGTACGGCACCCGGTCCCAAATCAGGCCCTTCAATGGTTCTTGCAGATCGATATAGTCTCGGCGAAGAATTACTTCTGATCGTGGATTGCCAATATAACTAACTGCTGCCCCCGAGGGTCTTGAGAGTTCGTGGGCACCCGCGGCAAAGTCTCGCACGTAGCTCACATAATTTCTCGACGAGTCAGCAATATTCTTAGTCTCGGGATGATTGTTTTCTTGACGATACCGTTCGACTCTCAGGACCGCATCGGTGGAATACCGGTCACAAGCAAGGCGCACGCGCTCGGCAATCGATTCGACTAGGGTCAGGTGTTGCTTGGCATGAGCTCTTTGGACGGCCGGATGATCATCCAACTCCGAGGGCGTCACGACCATGATTCCTCCTTGCTCCAACTGCATCCCTAAAGACGTCAGCTCCTTCTGGGCAACCACGATATCCTTTCGGAGCTCTTCGCCCTTATTTCGCCATTCACTTTCTTCACCTTGGACTTGAGCAAGCGGAAGGATAAGGTTTTCAAGCCGATTGGCGATGCCGTTCAGCGCCCCAAGTCTCGTCCCACTCAGCTCAAATTCTAGCCCGTTAAGAGCGGCGGATGGGAAATCATGAGCTTCATCAAGAATAAGGAAGTCATATTTGAAGAGCATGCCTTCCCGTTCGGTTTCAGGATCGGCGCTGACTGCGTCTTGGATGACCACACTGTGGTTGGTAATGATGAGCTTTGCCTTCTCAAGCTGTTTTCGGGCTTTATAGTAGAAGCAGTCGTCGTAGGCAGGGCACGCCTTGGCTGGGCACACTGGCGGGACCTGGACTTGTTGCCAGAGCTTGGTGACTTCGCGATCGGGTTTGCGGATGAGCCTACGAAATTCGTTTTCGATGCCGAGCTCTGCTTCTTTGACAAACGGCTCGCTGTCGTTTGGCATGACTTCATCCATCGCCATGAGACAGGCATATCGTTGTCGACCGATCAGGAACGCGGATGGAACGTGCTCAGTGAAGAGCGAGAGTGCAAGTGGGAGGTCTTTGCGCCAATATTGATCGGCGAGGACGTTGGTGTAGGTGGCGATGACAGTTCGCTTGTCGTTGGCGATTGCGTTGGCAATCGCCGGAACGAGAGCGGCTAACGACTTGCCTAGCCCTGTTGGTGCCTCAAAAAGCCCAGTCGCTCCTTGCTCAATGAGATCGCACAGGAGGAGAGAGAGTTGGACCTGGTCTTGCCGAGTTTCAAAGCCCGAGCGTGTGGCGAGGCGGTCGAACGCCTGTTGCACCAATTCTTGGGCTGTCATAGACTCAGGTTACTAGACAGAAACTTTTTCTTTGTCTAATTCAGATTCGTTTTTTTTTAGCCCAACAACTGTGTTGCCGTGGATATCTCTTGCACGGATCGGAATGCCCTGCTGATCCGGCTCACGTTTTCGCCACTTTCTCCAATCCATCATGACCTGTTGCTTGGTCGGTAGGTTGAGATCCCAAGCAAGGCCAAGTTTCGCGAGAGTCTTGATAACCACTGCACTTGGATCGAACTGCCACGGATAAACGCCGTGCTGCGCCCACAGTTCTGACTTGTGGTGGGTGTTGTGTCCACCTTCGCCGAGGGCTACGATTTCTACGTAAGCGTTGTTTCGCGAGTTGTCCGGCACTTCGAATGGCGTTTCGCCCCAGAGGTGGCACACCGAGTTCACCGCGAAGGTGGCCCAGTTGACGAAGCATGCGCGAGCAAGTGATTCCCAGAAAGAGATGCCACAGAAGTACGGGATGATAAAGCCGAGGGAGAGGATGGCAAAGTAGAGTAGCGGTTGGCTCATGAAGTTGACGACTTTGTCATTCTCAATTCCAATGATGACCTCAACGAGTCGATCCCATCGCTTGCGGATGAGGGTTGCAGTCGAGACGACAATCTCGCCAGTCTTTTTATCGCGGACTTCCCAGTGATCGATATCTTCTGGTCGGTAGGCAAAGGTGGCGGGATCTGGAGCCTTGGCTTGAAGATCTACTCGCCACTCGTCAATGGTGAGTTTTGCCGGCTTCATAAGGCTTGGCTCTTTGAACGCCCACATCATGAACGAGTGCATAAATCCCTTAAATTGCTCGATGAAGATGGTGCGCTTGG
>JAYVXG010000660.1:0-10645 GCA_043785475.1 Armatimonadota bacterium | reverse complement strand
TGCGTTCTTTAATACGATCATGCGGATATTGCCTCCAGCTCGCACCTTCAAACCTCAGGATGTTAAATTAAGGGTGCCGGTGGGCGGCGACCTGTCGTTTAGGCCCGGTCGGGGTTGGGGCGATTCAACGATGACGACTTTCAACCTTCCTCAGGATGCGGCGGCGAGCAAAAGTGGGCAGCTCTCTTCCTTCATTCAGGGCGAAGCGAACCGAAAGATGCAGCCGAAACCTCTGACCTTTGTGTTCGACGCTCTTGCTCCTGGCAAGTTGAATATTCATGCCGGTGACGTTTCGAGCGCGGGAGCCAAGCTCGAGATCAGCGTGAATGGAGTGTCGGCGCTAAAAAAGGATTACCCAGGCGGCAAGAAACCTTTGGCCCAGGACGCCGATCTTTCGATTCCTTTCCTAGCAGGTCATAACGAGATCATCGTGAACAACACGGGTGCGGACTGGGTGAACATGGATCGATTCACGTTTACCGGAATTGCGCCCCTGGCGTCGATCCAGGCGATTCGCTCGGGGAACTGGGTCCTGGTTTACGTCCATACCCTGCAACCCCATGTAAAAATTGAACTGACAAATTTTGGAACGAGGGGTGAAGTCATCGCTCCAACCATGTGGGAGATTAACGCTTTGACGAAATCTCAGCATGACCTGGACCGGAAGGACGGCTGGTGCGGATGCGTACCGCCGGGCCGGGACACGATATTAATGTTTGAGGGTTAATTCAGGGCGAAGGGAAAGGGCTATTGCAAGGAAGAAAAACCTTCTATCCTTATTCGTAGTGTCAAATTCCACTCGAGACAGAGTTCGAGAGCTCGTGCTGAAGCACGGGTGGAATGCGACGTGCTACCAAACCGTCAATCCTATTTTCGAGTACACATTCTTCCCCGATTTCGACGCGGTAGTGGCCTATGTTCGAGCCAGAGGGATGCGAGTCGTGGCGGGCGCGCCCGTTTGTCCGTTAGAACATCTGCCGGAGGTTTTGGCTCGGTTTGAGCATGCGGAGCGTTCGGGAGTTTTGTATTTCGGCGCAGGCGACCGAGTTAGCGGTTTGCTTCGAGACTCTTTTCCTCGTAGCGTTGTCTCGCTAGGTGCTCAGCCGGTATGGACTCCGGCCGACTGGAATGAGCAAGTTTTGCGACGAAAGTCGCTACGATATCAGTTTAACCGCGCCCGGAACAAAGGCGTAACCGTTCGCGAGTGGTGTACCTCGGAGGCAGAGAATTCTGAAGGGCTGCGCCGAGTCTTGCGAGAGTGGCTTGACACTCGCGGACATCCGCCTCTACACTTCTTGGTGGAGCCAGAAACCCTGGACTTTTTGCAGGACCGCCGAACCTTTGTTGCCGAACTAGATGGCTTGCCGGTTGCATTTTTGAACCTCTGTCCAGTGCCAAAGCGGAATGGATGGTTGACCGAGCAGTTCCCCCGGATGCGGAATTCTCCCAACGGAACAATTGAGTTACTGATGCACGAGGCAGCCAACGTCCTGGCGCGAGATGGCTCGGAATATCTAACCATGGGCTTGGTGCCGTTCTCGATTCACGGTGCGATCAACGAAAATCCTGCTTGGTTGCGCCAGGTCATGGAGGTGACGCGGGTGTTTGGCAAGCCGCTCTATTCGTTTACCGGTTTGAACGAATTTAAGTCGAAGTTCAACCCCGAGGAATGGGAGCCGGTTTATGCCGCGGTTGCGGGGCGCAACTTCCGACCGACCGATCTGCTCACCGTCGCGCAGGCTTTCACCGGCGAGCACTTCTTGGGCACGATACGGCGGCTAGCCCTGAAGACGTTCGTGCATTAGGTCGGAACTTTTTCCTGCACGTCTTTTATGGATGGCAATATGCCCACCGTCCCAGGGCTACTTCACTGGCCTTCTCCAAGGTTCGGAACGGTATTTGTCGCTTGCAAAGGCGGTTTTGATTTGCTCTACTTTATTGGCACTAAAGACGAGGTCATCCCAGCTCATGAACCACGCCCACGGCTGTTTTTCGAGCGACTCGAGGGACGGAATTTCGGACATTTCGCTAAGGGCAAGCGGCTTGTCTCCCGCCAAACCCTTCATCCGGTCGTACCACTCCTGCGGGTAGGTCTCCTTGCGGTCGCGGGCGGGGTAGATATCGGTCCCAAAGATATCGACCATATCATTGCCCGGGAAAAAGTTTTCGACACCGGCATACGGCTTGTCGGGATTCCACGCCCAAAGGAGGTTATTAAGTTTGTGGAAATTGGTAAATCGGTCGTAGGTCATCGCCCAAAGCCGCTTGAACCGGTCAGGGTTGCCGCCCCACCAGAACCAGCCGCCATTCATCTCATGATACGCCCGAAAGATGATGGGGATGTGCTCCTTTTAGAGGGTCTTGAACGCTTCGGCGAGGCGGTCAACGTGTTCTTCCCACACTTTGTGAAGTGGGCTACCTGGGGTCAGGATGTCCTCCCACTCCTTGTCTTTCAGTTTGACCTGAACCCCGCCTTTGAAGTCGCACGGCTCACCGATTGTAGGGCTAGCTTGGTGATAAGTCATCACAATGATTTGGCCGTTTTTGTGGTGCTGACGGATTTCGTCGAGCAGTTTGGGGCGGTATTTGACGTTGTCAATGTCGTGCCGTTCGTCGGAGAAGCCCCATTCGCCGCCCCAAACTAAAGGGTATTTACCGGTGATCGTCTGGATTTTGTTAGACGGCTCGGACATGTGGTACATCTGGTTATGTTGTCCGGTGAGAGTTGTTTTGATGTAGTTCGAGTAGAGGAATTTGAGGAGTTGTTTGGCTTCTCGTGTGGCCTGAGGGTTTACGGGCGAATGGGACATTTTCTTGGTTTGGGTTGGGGATGAAGTCGCAGTTATGGCGGTGAGGGCGAGGAGCCCCATGATTTTGAGACCACGACGTGACATGCGATCATTATGCGCCTGACATTCGTATTCTTGTGATAGGAATCCAATCGAAACACGGATAAGCATTACCTGGCCGATCGGCATATCTCCCTCACTTCGCCTTCTGGCCGCTCCGCGTTTCCGTGCCACCTGGAATCTCCGAGAGGTAATCTGCCCGCTAAATGATAGGTTCCCTTATTACTCTTATTTGTTCGATTGTCATAGGGACAGGTGGCTCGAATTCATTTGCAGACACCGATCATGACGGATTGTTGGATATTTGGGAGACGATTGGGATCGGACCGCTTGACCCGATGAAATTGGGGTGCAAGCCGGACCACACGGATATCATCGTCGTCTTTCGCATTCGGTCAATGATGACTCAGGCGACGATCCAGCCAACGATCGACCGGCTGAAGAAGTACTTTGCGGGTTTGCCGAACAAAAACTTGGACGGTACCACCGGCGTTAATTTGGTCGCAATTGTCCCGCCTCCGATGCCAAAGGAGACCGACTCCATGGGCTACACCCAGCTTTATGAGCAGGGCATGCCAAAGGAGTGGCGCGGACTCGCCCATGGCGTCTTGATCGACAATTCACCAAATGGAGGCGGGCAAAGCAACCGACCCGACTGGTGTGGGTGTGGATACAACTGGCAAACGATGGCGCATGAACTTGGACATCAGTTTGGCCTTCCTCACGAACCACGCGGAGCGGCGACCGGTTCGCCGTTCCACCCGAGCATGATGAATTACGACTACAGCTACCAGCTTGGTGGCAATGGTGAGGCAGTTTCGTACAGCGCGGGCAAGTTCATCAAGATGTCGATGAAAGAGAGTGATTTGAACGAGATCGTTCCATATCCGATCGCCGATCTCGCTTTTCTTGGTCAGCGCCCCTACTACTATATGATGAAGATGTTGACGGATACGACCACGGCGATCGACTGGAATCGGAATGGAATCTTTGGCGAGAACCACGTCCGCGCTGACGTAAACGATGGCTACTCGGCTGCTTATCGCGACACGCTTACACTGGGTCGGACTGCGGGCGCCGTTGCCTTGGCGTCGATGGGCAAGTCACTCGCCGTGGTCTTTCCCGATTTTGCCAAGTCCGAGGACTACGACAAGTATGAGCAGGCAATGCTCACACCGGAAAAGCCGGGCAACCTCAAGGTTCAAGTCATTTCGGACCATAAAGCCGGTTCGATTCAGAAACTGGTCGATGGCGGAGTAACCGGCGATCCTTCCATGATTTATTCCAAGGGCAAGCTTTGGTTGGGCTATCCGGTTGCCAGGGGATTCATGATTAAGAGCTTTGTCAATCGCTCTGACGGATTTGAGGAAGCGAACGAAGATCAATTTGGAACGGCGGGCATGGTTCCAACGTTGGTCGATTCGCCGAACGGGCCGCTGGTGCTCACGTGGAATCCAACGACGCACGTTTCGTCGGTGACGAACGTGCAGGGAGAGGACCCAATTGTGCTGACCGGTTTTGAAAGCACGCACCCCACGGGCGGAGTTTGGAACACCAAACGGGATTGCCTTTCGGTCTTGGCAACGGTGCAGCAAGACAAGAAGACGAATCGGATTCGGATCTTCAACTTTAAGCATGAGAGAGCGGCCTGGAAATTTCTCGACGCAATTTGGGTCGAGGGTGAAAAGGGAACGGCCTCTGCTTCGTCGCGATGCGAAGTAATCTTCGACGACTCGAAGGACCGTGGGCCAAATGGGGGCTATAACATCTACTTTAAGGGCAACTATCCTGACCCCAATCAGCAGGGCTTGAACTATTTGTGTCGCCAGATCGAGGACAAGACGATTGGCGACGGGTGGCGGTTACGAATGATGGGCAACGAATGGGCCAACACGCGTAGCGTTTGCGGCGTGACCAAGCACGACGGAGACATTGCGTTTGCGATCTCGTTTAGTTGGGGTAGTTTTCCGCTCATTGTTTCGCTGAAGGCTTCGGGGATCGAGGATTCGGTTTTGACGGATTTCGACGAGATTAGTTTTATCTGCAATCAAGGTTTTGCCGAGTCTTTGGCGTCGGTACGCAACGAGCAGTGGCCACGGGTGAAGGTCGGCAAGTAATTAGCCCTCTGCCCTGATATGGTGCCACAATCTGATTTATGACTGAACCAGATTATTTAGCGCGGACACGTGAGGCCTGGGGCAAGATGAGCGCGGATTTCTTTGAACCTGGGCGTCAGGCTTGGGCTTCGACCGAATTCACTTGGGGGATGTGGGGCATACCCGAGACAGCGGTTGGGGCTCTCGGTGATTTGAGTTGGTTTGCGGGCAAAAAGACCATCGAGCTTGGTTGCGGCACCGGATATATTTCGGCCTGGTTGGCTCGGTTGGGAGCTTTGCCTACCGGAATTGATCCAACTCCGGAGCAGTTGAATAATGCACGGCTCTTTCAAAAAGAGTTTGGGATTGAGTTTCCGTTGATTGAAGGTTTTGCCGAATCGTTGCCGTTCGAAGATGGATCGTTTGACTTCGCCATTAGCGAATATGGAGCCGCGATTTGGTCTGATCCGCACGCTTGGATTCCAGAGGCGGCAAGAGTTTTGAAGCCAGGCGGGCGCCTGGTCTTTTTGCGAAATGGTGTATTAACAACCTTGTGTACACCTGCGACTGGCCCGGCGACGACGACATTGATTCGTGATTATTTTGGCGTGAACCGCGTCGAATGGAGCAAAGAAGAACCAGAGGAATTTCACCTGATGACGGGGCCGATGATTCGATTGTTGCGCACGTCGGGGTTTGAGGTAGTCAATTTGGTCGAGCTCCAAGCACCCGAAGGCAAGGAAGTTCGATACGAATTTATTACTTCCGAATGGGCACGTCGATGGCCGAGCGAGGAGATTTGGTGCGCGCGGAAACGGTGATGCTTGAGACGTTAATGCATGAACTGAGAACGATGGGAAATCCGGTGTTCACGGATACGACTGTGGTTCGGTATCGAACCGACGGCTATTGTATGGTGATGGCGAATGGGAGTCTGGAAGGGATTGCCGACGAGGTGATTGAGCGGGAAATTGCCTATCATTGGTCGATCAATCGCTCGTTTGAATGGAAGCTATTTAGCAACGATTTGCCAGAAGATATGATCGATCACCTTATCGCCCACAATTTCGTAGTCGGACCAGAGGAGGTTGTTTGTGGAGTCGATCTTGCGACATTTGAGCCGAATGCCGATGCGACGATTCGCGTGGAAAAGGTGACGACTGAGGAGCAATTGATTCACTTCCGCACCGTTGCCGAGGTGGTTTTTGGCAGGGATTACTCGTTTACGACCGGGGTTCTTCGTGACTGTATTGCCGAAGGTTCGGAAGCCGAAGTTGGATTTGTGGCTTACGATGGAGAGGTTCCGGTGAGCATTGGTCGGCTGGACAGTCAGCCGGGAGCGACTTTTGGCGGACTCTATACGGGAGGGACTTTGTCCGGTTGGCGAGGTAAGGGCTTTTATCGAGCGGTTGTGGCGGCCCGGGCGTCTTATGCGTGGAAGGCAGGGTTGAAATACCTTTGCGTCGACGCTTTGCCGACGAGTTTGCCGATTTTGCAACGGTTGGGCTTTGAAGCTTTGGTTGAAACCTGGCCATGCGATTTCACCGTCACCTGAGAATCAATAACGGTCCTCCCTCCAGACCTTGTTAGGAATCACCCGCCACCGATAAGTCAACTTTGTTTTGTCACCGCTGGTCCCCAGTAGCACATTCTTGACGTCCGGTTGGCACAGAAGTTTTTTTCCAATCAACTCGTGATCCAGAACTCCATTGGTTTCTAAATCAGTTATTTCGACCTCTATCGTTCGTCCCTTCAGATGATGCAAGAACCTGAGAGGATTCTTATCCGAATCTCCATCGCGCGACAGCAAATATTCCGGCTCCATCTCATCAATGTTATCTCCGGCCGAATTCCAATCGGACAACTCCGAAGCATCAAACCCGTCAACCTTGTCAACAATGCGAAGGGCTCCTCCACTTGCCGCCGCGCGAGGAAATTCGAATCGGAGCGTCTGCGGAACTCCCTTCTTCAAGATGATTTCAGACGGCAGTTTCGACGTGGTTTCGTAGGATTGCAGTTGCAACTCGGCGAGGTGAAGCGTCACCGAATCGAGCAAGACTCCGGTGAATTTTAGCGTCAGTATGGCCTTGTCACCACTTGTCTTTACCGCTCTTTCGGCAACGATAAGCATGTCCTGAGGATATGGCCAAGGCCCCATCCAATCCATAGGTTGAGGAGGATCGTATTCTGGAAAGCGCGGAGTAATGCCACCAAGCTTAATTTGACCATAAATGACGCCATCGGGCCCTGTCGCTAAACCTGGTTCAGAAATCGCTGGCCCACTGGGGTCCAGGAGCGTGATGGCTCGCTGCACCCTCGCTAAGTATTTTTCATGGTATCTCGAAAAGAATCCGGGAGTTGATTTAAACCAATGCAAAATAGTTCGAGCATTCGTCCGGAGAAGGTCAGCTGGCGTCTCCCCTCGCTGGTTTCTTGACTTCAAGTCCGCGCCGTATGCAATGAGAATGTCGAACATAGCGTCATTCGTCTCCGGAAAAACGTCTAATGTGTTCAATGTTAAAGTTGCCAAGTGTAGAGGAGTATTACCTTTCGCGGTCTTCGCATTGATATCCAACCCTTTTTTCAGAAGACCCTCAATTCCATGAACATTGTTTCGGAGGGCGGCAAGGTGAAGAACTGTCCAACCGAAGTCGTCTTTCTGCTTGAAATCGGCACCGGCCGCGACCAGCATCTCCGCAATCTCTGGATTCCAATTTATTCCAAGCCCAAAGACGGGCGTTCGACCCGCAAAAAATCGGTAGTACCCACCGGATCGATATCCCAAGTCACTATCCGACAATAGGTCTTCTGTCTTAAATGGAGTGTCGAATTCGGCTGGAGGCCAAGTCGCCTTCACCGTTAGATCCGCGTGATGAGCCAAGAGGATTTTGACAATTTTTTCCTGACCTCCTTCAATGGCCATTTGAAGCGCACTCAAATTTTGAAAACCTGGCTGATTAATGTCGGCCCCATGGTCAAGCAAGAAGCTGACCAACTCGGAGCGCTCCTCCCGTTGAAATCTTATTTGAGTTGTCAACGGCGTATCGGCGTGGTCCCAGCGTTGAAAATTCGGATCGGCACCATGCTGAATCAGGAGTTCAGCCATTTCCAACTGGTCTTTTGGTGACTTAAAACTGATATTGGCAAGAGATGAAAACCAATACTTGACGTCTGGCTTTGCGCCATTGGCAAGGGCATTTTTGGCCGAGTCTAACAAGTGGTTTGCGAGGGCACTGTCAAGGGCATAGCTAGCTTCGTCGATTCTATGATAGGTCGCGCGACCTTGACGTTTTGGGGGCCTCGGTTTGATATTCGGAGGGGGTGGCGTCGATATGCCCGCCTGACCAATAGCAAAGAAAGAGGCTATCAGGCCAATGCCAATTTTAGTGTCCCACACAAAGTTTATTGTACGGGAAAGTATTCAAACCTGAGCTAGTTTTTACCAAATCCAATCGCATCCAGCTTGAGCACCGCGTGAACACCAAACAACGGATTTGCGACCTGCGTCACCCGAAAGTCGACCAGACAACTTGAGAGGCAAAGCGCCTCCGCTCGGCTAGCTAAGCCATATTCACCTATCATGAAGTCGATCATCCGGTTTCCCGCCTCAGCCAAAGCATAGTTGAGTTGCTCAGCAAAGCCGAACGTGATCATTTCGGTTTTGGTCTTGGCGTGAATAAAGGGATAAGGGTGGTTCTTGTGGAGGACAAACTTGAGTCGAACCCGCTCCATTCCGCACTCGATAGCGCAGCCGCACAGTTCGCCATCGCCCTGAACCGCGTGACCGTCTCCGGTCGAGAAAAGCGCACCCGCGACTCCGACGGGCAAGAATAAACTGGAACCAGCAACTAACTCTTTGCAGTCGAGGTTGCCGCCGTGCGGTCCCGGAGCCCACGGATCAGAATGGTCAGTCGAAGCCGGGCAAACGCCCATCATCCCCATGAACGGGCTGATGCCGGTTTCAATTCCGCTGGGAGCCTTTGCCGTGCCCTTGTCCGACTCGATCGCCCAATTGATGATCACTGGCTTGTCGTTTTCGGCGCCAAACGCTAAATCTGGCCATTTTCCCCGACCCCCGGCGCCGGTCCAACCCCAGTTCTTGGGCCGAACATCGAGAATTTGGACTTCCAGTATATTGCCGGGCTCGGAGTCTTTGATGAAGATGGGACCGGAGAGGGCGGGTCCGTCTCCCGCCGCGCGGCTCGGTTTTTCGTGGTAGGGCGGTGGGTTCACGAAGTCATACCTCGGGCCTAGCATCCACGCAACATCAAGAGTTTCGAAGACGACGGTGTCGCCGGAGCTAATCGTGAGAGCAGGCTGCTCGTCCGACGAGTAGTGGTCGTGGAGGTTTTCGACGGTCAAAGGCAGAATGTGGTCAGCCATTCAGTTGATGCAATTTACCGCGAAATGGAAGTCATTCATTGTCAAATTGTGGTTGTAACAACCGTGTCGCTTGCTTTGTTGTCTATCCAGTACACTGGCAAATGGTGCGCTTCTCGGACTTTTGATGCTGGAGACACTTCCAGGGGTCAGTTGCCGCTGAGACGACAGATGACTGCCTGGCAACTATATTTGACCCTCCGGGTCAGGAATGGACGGCCACTTAGGTGGCTGAGTATTTTGGAGGGCGGGTCGCTTCGAGCCCGCCCTCCAAAAACTTATTTCCCAGCCAAACAGTCTCGCTCGAATTTCGCAACGTCATCGTGAAACTTGTGGCGTGATCCCTTCTCGATATACATCATGTGCCCAGCTGGGTAGTACTCGAACGAGATATGCGACCGTGTTTCGGCATCAAGCCCCATGTGGTTGATCGTATAAATCGACGCGTTAAACGGGCAGGCGAGGTCGTAATATCCAAAGCAATACAGAACCCGAAGGTGCTTGTTGGCGGACATAACATTTCGCAGGTCAGTCGAAGTCTCCGGGTAACTTCCTTCCGGATTTTGCCACGGATAGACATTGCCAAACGTGTTGTACTCCATCGTCGTTTTGAGCTTGAGATCATTTTGGAAGTAGTCATGGATCGCGCTGACGAAAGGAGGGGTTACCGCGTCGTCACTGGCATCATTGCTTTGCTGGGCGCCGACTTTCAGCTCTTCTTTGGAGATTAGCCGACCATCGTATCGTCCGATTGCGAGCCCTTCGTCTCGAAGGAGTTCTTTAAAGAAGGCTCCTTCGGGAACACGGAGATTAGAACCGAGGCAGTACTTCTTGGTTAGGCCAAGATATTCGGCGAGCTTGGTCGCTATGCTGTCAGTTTCTTTGGCCGTTAGTCCACTGCCGCGAAGGAGGGCAGGTCCGTATTCTCCATCCGTCCATTTGGTGGTTTCCGCAACGACCGCTTCAACGGACTTGAATCGAGGCAAGGCCTTGTGGTGGTAAAACGCACAGGCAGCCATACTCGGCAGGAATCCGATGTAAGTTGAGTCGTTTCCGCGCATGCCATCCAGGGTGAGAAAGTTATTGGAGCCAGAAATGCTGACGAAGCCGTTGATCGCGATTCCACCATGAAAAAGACTTTGGGCAAGGCCAGAACCGCGAATGCCACCGTAGCTTTCGCCGGCGATGAAGATCGGCGATTTCCACCGGTTATGTTCGGTCAGCCAGGTCTTCACAAACTTTGTGAAGGCGTCTATGTCTTGTCGGACTCCGAAGAATTTCTTGGCAAGTTCCGGCTTTGCAACCCGGCTGAAGCCAGTT
>JAYVXG010000659.1:0-10681 GCA_043785475.1 Armatimonadota bacterium | reverse complement strand
GATGACGATCATAAGAAGGGCGTCGATGACCTTTTGACCAAGTTTAAATTTGGCAACCAGACATATTGCCAAATTTAAACTTGGTCAAAAGGTCATCGACGCCCTTCTTATGATCGTCATCAGATACGTGGATCAGTATTTTCATCGGTCTAGGTACCACGGAGCTTCCGTAAAAACGTGTAGCTACGCAGTTCCCCCTTATGAATCGCTAAACCACGAATGACCTGTAGGATGAGGTGAGATTGGGAATCGAAACTTCATCCCAAACTACTTATACATGAATAGTACCTATGGTTATTCCGAATGTGCGTCAAATTTTATATGTCATTTGAACCAAGCCATTGAGAAACCGTCAGTAATTGTTTGTCATTATTTCCGACTACAAGGTATATAATGGCGGTATGTCAAGACGTATCCCGCTTGATATCGAAAACCAACTGAGCCAGCGTGAGCTCCAACTTTTGGTTCATGCAACCAAGGGTCTAACTGACCAGGCAATCGCCAACGAACTTGGCATCAGTTTAGCTACAATTGCCACTTATTGGGGTCGAATTAGGATCAAACTTGGCCCACTTAACCGGACCGAGCTGGTGGCGATCTATCTAGAATATAAGTCCACCGAGGAAATGTTCCTGCTCCTCAATGAGGCGGAGATTCTCAAAAGACAGCTGGAATCGACCAAAAAGGATGATTCCTACCTGCTCATCGCGCTCAACAAGATTCCTAGCTCGGTGATGATCGTCGACTCGGTGCCAAAGATTGTGTATGTCAATGAGGCAACCTGCCAATGGTTTGGCTTTACGCCAGAAGAAATGTTGGAGCAGCCATTCCTGGACTTTTATCCGGAGGGGCGTCATGAGTTGTGGTTCGCCTGGCGCGACTGCTTCCTTACGGATCCTAGTGATCCCGAATTCGCAAAAAGCAGACCCGCATATTTTCGTCATAAGGACGGTTCCTTGGTGAGTGTCATCGGCGACTCGGTGGCACTTGAAGGACCTGATGGCACTCGGATAATGTGGACTTCTCGGTTGGCCGAATGATTACTCTGCTCCAGCTTTCATCGGAACAATCGACCGTCTCCTTGCCGACCGAAGATTTTAACTTACGGCCGATCGCCAAGAGGTGATCCGAATGCTAGAGCCAGACGGAGGGCGCCGCGAAGACATGGTTAAATTATGGGGCTGGTGGAATGCAGACGGTCCTGGCTTGCTTTACGCCCTGGTTATGTTCACCAAGATGGGGGAGCAAATGAGCGCCCTCGACGCTGAGCCAGGAGATTTTTGCAACATTCAGTGGCCTAAGGGTCCGGGTCACTCGGTGGTATTTTAGGTTAGGGATCGACTCCCGAAGGCGAGCCGACTATGCGATATTGGTCGAGTCAGAAGGGCACAAATAGAATCGGGGACCAAACCAGCCCACTTTCATCCATGTCGGGGATAGTCATCACCCAATTGACTCGCCCGGAAGCGATCTTTGAATTTGACCCTGCAAAGAAATGGAGAGGGTGAAGATCGAATACGATTCGGCTACTGTCGTTGCAGAACGATTGAAACAGAGTGGCGGTCTCGTGACCAGAATTCTCGCTCAACTACCCTTACAAATCCATCAATATTGAGCGCGTTTGGGTCCAACACTTTACTTTGACGGGGATTCCCAAAACAGTTAACGTGGGTTTGGGAGTGGGCGAGAATGCTCACATACCCGCCTGGTTCGACGCAGCTTTTGGCGAGTTCAAAGTAGTTAGGGTCCCAGCTATAGTGCAGCAAAACCAAGCTATATTGATTTCCGGGCATATTATCATTGAGGTTCGCGTGGACCGAATGGATAGGTTCATTGGGGGCATAAGCGGCTTGGAGTTTTTTGAGCCGATCAAGATTCGTCTCGAGGCGATCGACGGCAGTCAACTCCCATCCATTGGCCGCCAACCAAACCGAGTCCCGCCCGGCCCCACACCCGAGATCCAACGCTTGTTTGGGCGTGGTAAGTTCGGCAATATCGTAAAGGACTGAATTGATGTTCCAAAGCCGGTTTGCGTCCAAATCCGTATCAGCCGAGTGAACGTACCGTGGGTTCCGACACAGAGCCCGAAGTGCTTCGCAAGCTTCCTCGGATCCAGGACCTTCGAGTACGTCTACGATAGCAAACGGCTGGGGAATCTCGGAGCTGAATCCGTTAAAATACTTAATCCAGTCGACGACGGTTTTGACACCAGTCTCTCGCTGAATCCGTTGAGGATCCAACGGACCTTTCGGAAGTCGGTCCCGCCAGATCACGAAGTCAGTCTATCCGGTGTGGAGTGGAGGAACAATGTTCCTAGGGACTTGTTGTCGCTTTAGCCTGCGAGATTTATCTCGCTGAAAAACAAGCCGTGTGCCTGACGCTCGTACTAGAAATTGACTCCTTGGGCGGCTCGTGTGGACACAATTACTATGTTTGGCAGCGAGATAAATCTCGCATGACAAGGCGCGAATAAATTCGCGCACTCCACACAAAACTACTTCCTTCCCAAAATATGATCCATCGCGTTCGAGGTGTTCTCGACTCGGGCAATGGGATACAGCTTGTAATGCGGAATCATTTCGGCGACCACCGGGCCGTTAAAGCCAATCTGCTCCAGCGCTTTGATGACTTCGGGGAAGTTGACGTCTCCTTCGAGGAGGTCGACGAACCCGTCTGCGGTGCCAACCGATTTGCGAAAGTCCTTAAAGTGGATCGCGACGATCTTGTCCTTGAGACTTCGGATCCATTGCTCGGGATAGCCGAACGGCATGACGTTTCCGACGTCAAAAAGGCAACCAACGAATGGCGATTCGAATTGGTCTATGAAGTAACCCATTTCGCCGCTCGTAATGAGAATTTTGTTCCACACGTTCTCGATTCCCATCTTGACATTGCACGCGGTGGCGTGGGGGAGCATCTCGTGGATGCCTTCGGTGGCATATTTCCAGCAATCGTCGTAGTCGTGGACCGGTCGATCGGGGAGGAAGAAAACGTCGACGGCGGACGGAATTGTGAGGTGGACTTTGCACCCGAGCCAGCTCGAAATCTGGAGCATTTGCTTCAGATCGTCTTTGGCTTGCTCGCGGACCTTGGCGTCGGGATCGCCCATCGAGCGTCCCCAATAGAGTCCGGAAGCCGTGGTTTTGAGTACGATGCTACTTTCACCGGCAGCTTGCACGAGTTCCTTACAGCGCTTCTCGGTGGTGTCCAAACCGAACTGAGTTCCCGTTTCGCCGATACACAGCTCAAGAGCATCGTAGCCATATTTTGCCGACATCGTGATCGCGTCGAATGGATTGACTTTGTCTTCGAACGCGCCCGGAAAGCACCAGTAATTAATTCCTTTGAGAAGCATGGGGGAGAGTTTACAGTGCAAGTGCAAGTGCAAGCCAAATTAGGACAGATAAATTCTGGCCCTTCCACCTTTCATCCTGGCCGCTTCGCTTTCACTTCTCCCAAACTTGAAGATTAAAGTAGGGACAGATTCTTTGTGCCGCGAGTTCGGGAACTTGGGCAATTTCTGCATCGGTGGGGAGTCCTTCTTCGAACGAATTGAGTGTGAAACCAGTCTCGATGAAGAGCATTATGTAGGTTCCGAGCGGACGATGGTAGTTATTGATTTTGATCCCATTCCACTCAGATGTAATTTGGCGAGCATCGCCGTAATTGTCGATAATCCAGCCAATCCGGCTGCCGTCGATGTCTCGATCCCACAAGCGATCTGAGGCGGTGTTCATGCTATTGAGGTTCACGATGACGCACTTTCCTCCCAGTTTTAGAACTCGAAATGCTTCGTTGATCGCTGGTTCGAGCGGCTCGATGTCTATGAGCACGAGGTAGAAAAGGACAATGTCGAACGTGGCATCGGGAAAGGGGATGCTGTCGGCTAGGCAGTTGAGAAAGGTGGCTCCGCCCCCGAGTTCGCTCGCCCGTTGAAACAGTTTTGGGGTCGGTTCGATGCCGACGGTCTCGGCGCCTTGTTCGGCGAGTTGCCGCGAAAAACGACCTTCGCCGCAGCCGACGTCCAGGATTATTTTGGTGGAAACATCGCCGATAGCCGCCCAGACTCGGGGATCCATGAACTGGCGAGAGATATCTCCCTGAGTCGAGAGGTGCGAGATCCATGCATCAGCGGAGGAATTCCATAGTTCGAGATCTTGGGACATCGGCTGAGATTACCAAAATGACGCGAAGGTGGCAATGGACCTGCGTTGGCATAAGTGTCGGTGTTTTGAATTGAGGCAGACTTTCAGCCTGCGGATTGAAAGCACGCATTCTCACCATTTCATGCTTGGCTAATTTGAATTAGCATTTCAGGCTAGAAGAAGGAGTCGTACTTTTAATCGGATTTTAGTTATCCCCTCATTATCCGGCCCTGACCCGTGACCTTCCATTCGCCTTTTATTTTTCTGACAGTTAGTTGGGTGCCGACCCCGCCCCAGCCGACTGACCGTAGCCAAATGTCGACCGAAGCTGTGTCGCCTTTTACTGAAATGTCCTTAAGTCTTGCCAGTCTTGCCGGCTTCTTTGATTCCTTCTCGAATACACCTTGATGAGTGTCATTACAATCAGATCCTTTGTAAAATCGATGGGTAGAGTGAAAGCTTCGAAGAACATAGTCCGAAGGGTCTTTCTTGTCGATGGTGACGTAATTTCGTTGCTTTTTGAAGTCGAAATAAGACTTCCAACCTTTGTCAGTGACCAAATAATGAAGTACCCCGACGATTATCGGGTCGTTGCCGGACGGTTGTGGAACGGTCCATCCACGGTCGTATATCTCACCCCTTGCCTGTGCGGCACAAAGGAGATTTATGACGATCAGTCCTGCGACGAGAGGCATGCCTTAGTGTATGTCAATTTGCTTCCGGACGTGATCTCGTTTTGACTTGAACCAAAGAGGCGACACTCCTTATTCAAATCGTAACTAAGTACCTAGGTACTACGCCCTATATCCCCGGGGGTTTTGAACATCCTATCCTGCCTCTCGTTTAGAACCCCAACGCCGCTTCGAAAGAAGAAAACCGAAACGGCCAGAAAGGAGAATCTACAATGACAAATAAATCAAAAATCGCATCATTTGCTCTCGCTTCATGCCTCGTAACCGGTGGACTCTTTGCCACTCAATCGATGGCTCAAGGCGGAGTAGTCCGGGGCAATGGCCAAGTGAAAATTGGCGGTGCCAAGGGCGGAGAAAAGCATGAAAGACATCCCGAAATCATGCGAGCAATCAAGAACCTGGAACAAGCTAAGGGCAACCTAATGCATGCCGATCGAGACTTCGGTGGACATCGAACGAAGGCAGTTGAAGCAACCGAGCGAGCACTTGCCGAGTGTCGCGAAGCTCTCAAATTTGACAAGAACTAAGGCTCCGTATAGCCTTGAGGTGACCTAAGACCGGGTGGGAAAGGAGAGTCCCACCCATTCCAAGGCATTTAGTGAATGGATCACACTGTCTGTCAAAAAATATCGAAATGGGATGCCTCCATGCTTGCGAAAATGACAAGTTTCTGAACCTAAAAGCTTTAGTATTGAGGCTACAAAGTCCTCAAAAATTCGGAATCTATAGTGTATTTACTCAGTGACCCACCAACATTTTGTCCGCGCTAGGACGACCAGGCTTAGCAATTATGTTCGAAAGTTCACGTTCACACCCAGATGTTGGCAACCTCAGGCATTTTTGGTGCGAGGAATTGGGTCAAGACCTTTCGGTAATCATTAACCGGCTTCAGGTCGCCAACGGAATCTAGCCCATGCATTGGGTCTTGCACCGCATCAGGATCATATTTTTTGAGGCCGGGCCAGTCGCCGTGAATCTTTCCACCATCGACGTCTCCAAACGCCATCATAACGCTGGCGCGTCCATGGTCAGTGCCCAGGCTTGCGTTCTCTTCGACGCGGCGACCGAATTCGGTCATGACTATCAGAGTGATTTCCTTGGCCCGGGGGCCAAGGTCGGTGAGAAAGGCGTCGACGGTGGTGGCAACGCTGTTCAAGTTGTTCGCATGAATGCCAATAGTGCCACCCTGAGCGAAGTGGGAATCCCATCCAGTATCCTCCAGACACGCGATTTCGAGTCCGAGGTCGGACTTGAGAAGGCAAGCAACTTCGCGGAATCCCTGACCCAAATAAGTCGTGGGGTACACCGCCCCACCCGACGCCTTGTAGTTTTTCGGATCAAGTTGTTCGATCTTAGCGAGGGCTTCCAGAGTCTGCGCACCTGCATTGTGGACGACCGTTGAGGAGCCTGAACCATGGGTGGAGTACTGATCCTTCAGGGCATCCAAGAACTCTTTGTCGGTATTCAATTGAAAATCGCTGATGCTCTGCACCACCATTGGCGACGGTGCGCCGCGAAGCGAATCCGGCATCGTGTTCGCCCACGCTACTGCCCGCAGCGGAGTGTCGTCCGTCGATTGCGTCTTGTTTAAATATCGAGCGAGCCAGCCGCTGGGTTCGCCAGAGTTTCCCGTTTGAGCGCCCCGCTCCATCGCTGACATCGCTTCAAAATGGCTTCGGGTTGTATCATTCGAGCCAACCGCATGGACCATCGCCATGGAACCTTGGTCGTACCATTTTTTGAGCGGGCGCAGGGAAGGATGCAAGGCAAAGTGGTCGTTGATGGTCACGCTACGAAGCTCAGCTTTTACACGGGAATCGTTTGGTTTCGGAATCGCAAGGCTAGGTCGCGCCCGGTAGTAGGCGTCTTCGGCGTACGGAACCAGCATGTTGAGGCCGTCCGAACCGCCTCGCAAAAAGAGCACAACCAACGAATGCCCGCGCCGTTTTGCATCAATCTTAACCTGACTCAGGGCACTTGACGACAAAAGCCAAGGAACCAAGCCCAACGCACCCAGCTTTAGGGCGGACCGACGAGACATCGCATCTTTATAACTGTCGCAGGATTGATCGTTCATTGCGGGTTCACATGTATTGAAATTCTGAAGCGGAAAGGTGCCCGGCAAGCAGGCGCATTCTCTCTTTGGTTAAGCCGGATCCTTCGCCAGCTATTTTTGAAAAAATCGGCATTGCTTCGGCTTTTATGGTGGTGTTGGCGATTTTTCCAAACGACAGATCGTAAGCAAACTGCCATCGGGGAAGAATGGTGTTCGCCCAACTGAGTTGGTCTACCGGGTATCCGTCCGGCATCGGCCATTCGTACATTGGCTGTCCGAGCTTGCGAAGATATCGCTGGATATCGGGGCCGCCGTCGGTAATTGCTGCGGCTCGCCGAAGCGACGCGCAAATGAAATCGAGAGGTCGCCTAATTATTGGGTCGCCGGTTAGGAGTTCCTCGGATAAGAGAATTGGACGAATCATGGTGGCGATATCGCCCTTGCCCGTGACGTAGGCGGCAGCTACAGTTTTCTCGAGAGATTCCGACTGAGAACCGGTGAAGAACTTGACCAGCTTTCGGGCCAGGTGCTTGCTGGTCGATGGATGGTGCACGACGATCGCGAGGACCATTTCACCGTCATGAACCCCACCTCCAGCGGGAATCCGATGACCCAAAACGGTTTTCGCGCCGTCGTCGTGCGCTTCCTTATCGAATCGGAACGAGCCTTCGGCCACGGGCGGGAATTGACGTTGGTTCAGCGGGCCACGGTCTTCAACTTTCCAGCCGGTGAGACAGCGAGCGACTTCTTGGATGTCCCGTTGGGTATAGCCTCCGTAGATTCCCAAGGTGTGTAGCTCGAGTAGTTCGCGGGCGTAATTCTCGTTTGGGTGCTCTTTGACGTTCTGTTCGTTGTCAAGGTACAGGAGCATCGCGGGAGACTGGGCCATCTTGGTGGCCATCATCGGGAAGCTGCTCAGGGCGTTCTCGCGGATGATCTCCTCTTCTTCGGCACTCTTAAAAAATGCGCCGTCTTTCTTTTGGGAGTAGATATTGAAGTGGTTGCTCCAAAAGTCGACCATGCGCTCTTTGAGCTGATTGGGGCTGTAGGTCGCCCGGAGAATTGCCGCGCATTGGAGCTCTTCGATAATACGTTCTCGCTGAACATCCATCAGCTCAACTGACTGCATGCGCAAGCAATCGAGGTTTCCCAATTGAAAAGTCAAATCCAGTGGCTCTTCAAAATCCGCCTTAAGCTGTTTTTCGATGTACGCATTGTGCCCCAGCGAAACGTAGGTTGCTTCTTCTTCAGTCGACCAACCAAACGTCATTCGATCCAGTAGCCGGGTCGTCTTACGATCGCTTGGTTCTCGCCAAGGCTCTGCTTTCTTTCGTCTTCGAACCTCGGTCGCAATACGTCCGCAGCCGCTGGCGGCCAAGGCGGCGCCACCCAGCAGGATGGCTTCACGCCGAGTCAACGACATCAGGCAACCTCGTTCGAACGAACTGGCTTTAGTACCGCCATGAGGCCAGCTCCACCAGCAAAAAGGATCATCAGGGGAGCAAAAATGAACCACCCAAGAACCGGAAGCATTGCCGCCAAAACCAGATACAGCGATGCCTTTGCGTATGAATCGAAAAGGTTTGATTGACCCCCTTTCAGGTGTCGTAGCCGCTCGGCCGCAAGCTTTGCAATGCCCGAAGCCCCGATCGCAACCAAAGCAAAGTATCCCGCCAGCATTAGCATGCCGATTAACTTTACTCCCGGGTTGGGAATCGAGAGCACGACGAACGAAAAGACCCCATAGAGTAGGGCTAGAAAGCCCATGCCAATACTGGAGCCGGTTTTCATTGAAACCGCGACTCGGGCCGTCTCGACGCGATCCGGGAAAAGGAGCGCGCACGCAATTTTAAACGACCACACGGTGACGGCTACGCCGCCGAGAGTTGCCACGATCGAAAAGGAGTCGCCAATAGTTGAAAATCCTGCCATAACTTAATCATCCTCTATCAACGATGCGTTTGCGTATGGAATTCGGTTGCGAAGGTTCCATAATCAGGCCTAATGACCCAACACAACCGCCCTTTGCTGGTTCGAATCCTGTTTGCAGTCTTTGGATTGGGTTGCGTTGGCATTGGCTTCGTGGGTCTCGTGACCCCTGGTCTGCCGGGATTCGTTTTCTTCCTGATCGCCCTATGGGCGTTTCGTAACTCTAGTCCGCCACTTGAGGAGTGGTTACTGGCCAATCGGTTTGTTGGGCCAACTTTGAAAGACTGGGAAGAGGAGCGGTCGATGAAGCTTTCGACCAAGATCATTGCGATCTCGATGATTTGGGTGGCGATCAATTTTACGATTTACCGAATTTCGACAAGGGCTCCGGTGGTAATCGAGGTTTGGCGCATTTCGTTGCCTCGTTGGGTTCCAATTGGGCTGTTGGCGGCGACCATTCTATGCCTCACCGTGTATTTGGTGAGGATTCCGACGAAGAAACGGTAGAACCACCGAGTGCACGACCTAGGCCCCACTTAAAAAATTTTCGAAAAAATTACTTGATAGTGCAACGCTCAAGATTTCTTCTGACGTAAGTATCAAATGTAACCGTAAGGGGATACAGAAAAAATGAACACTTTGACACCATTCCGATCACTCGACGACATCCGACACTTTGACGACTTGTTCGCCCATTTGATGGGTGGCACTCCGAAAACGAACCAGAACCTGCTGAGCATCCCTCTCGACATGATTGAGGACGAAGGCAAGATCACGATCAAGGCTGCTGTTCCGGGCATTAATCCCGAGGAGTTGGAGGTCAGTATTGAGAACAACGTTTTGACGATTAAAGGCGAGCACAAAAACGAGGAGGTCAGCGAGACCGCCAAAGTCTTTCGCCGTGAAAACACCTATGGCTCGTTTAGCCGATCGATTCGGCTCTCGCCGCAACTCAACCAGGAAGCGGTGGAAGCGAGTTTCAAAAATGGTTTCGTGACGATCACGATTCCAAAGGTTGAGGAGGAGAAACCGAAGTCGTTACGCATTCCAATTTCTACGAACAACTAAAAAACACCTCACACCTGTAAGTGCAAAGCCCGGTCTTTCATGAGCCGGGCTTTTTTGTGTCAGGGCAAGGGCGAGGGCGATTTACTTCTTCGGAGCTTTTGGTTTCTTGGGCTTGGGAGTTGGGGCGCGGGCGACCGTATCGAGCGCGTCCTGAATGTGATCTAGCAATATCTGATTCGAAGGAAATCGCCAATATTTCATTGTCATTGGGCCGTTTTTCGACATATATCCGAACTGGATTCCGCCGGATTCTTCGTAGAGTGGGGTCGAGATGGCGTCTCCTTTTAGCCACACGTGGCCATCATCAAAGAGGGCGAAAACTCGCGCATTCGAGTAAAGCCCGTAGCCGCCGAACATGGCGCCGTGGCTATATTCGGGAACGTCGGCCAGGAGTTTTGCGGCTTCATCGATGGTCATGTCTCCATTGTATCAAAATAGAGGTTCATGCAAGTTGTCCTCGCCAGCGCTTCTCCTCGTCGTCATGAATTGCTGAAGCAAATCGTTGCGGACTTTGTGATCGAGGCGACCAATATTGATGAAGATGCGTTGACGTTGACCGATCCGTTACAGACGGCCGAGACCCTGGCATTTGAGAAAGCGAAAGCAGTGAAGGGCAGTTACGAGGATCCCGTTATCATTGGTTGCGACACGGTGGTGGCGCTGGATGGTGTGCAGTTTACGAAGCCGGTTGATCATAAGGACGCGATTCGGATTTTGACTGCGCTGCGGGGTCGGACTCATCAGGTAATCACTGGGGTTGCGGTGCTATCGGCGACGAAGTCGGCTGTTGG
>JAYVXG010000658.1:0-3317 GCA_043785475.1 Armatimonadota bacterium | reverse complement strand
GAAATTCTTCACCGAAGGCAATCCTCAAGATTTGTTCGAAAGTGCAGGACATGCTGCTCCTCAAGGATGATCGGGGGTAGCAAGCGCAATACAGACGGATCTTTGCTCGTGCCGGTTATGATCTTCTTCTCCAACAGCTTATCGCGAAGTTGTTTGGCCGGAACTCTGGTCTTTAATCCAATGAGACATCCGCTGCCCCTCACTTCTTCAACCCCGTCAACGCTTCTTAGATCCTTCATCATATTGTCAATTTGGTTTACTTGGTTAATGAGGTATCCGCTTTGGAGCATTTCACAAGTGGCTTTGACCGCAGCCATTGCTACCGGTCCGCCTCCATAGGTTGATCCGAGATCACCGGTCTTAATGTACTCCTTTACATTTTCAGCAACGGCAAGGAGCCCGACCGGATATCCGCTAGCAATTCCCTTTGCGCTGGTCATCATGTCCGGATCAATTCCGATATATCCAGAGACAAAATTCTTCCCAGTTCTTCCAAATCCGGTTTGAACTTCATCGAAGATGAGCAGGATTCCTTTTCGAAGGCAAATCTCCCGGAGTTTGGTTAAATAGTCCAAATTGAACTCAATCATTCCGGCCATGCTTTGGATCGGTTCTAAGATCACGCATGCAAATTCATCGGTCAGCCGTTCGAGGCTTTCCTCGTTGTTGGGATTCAAGAATTCAACCCGGTTTCCGACCCAGTTACCAAGTTCTTTGTTCGTCTTCGGATTATCGGAGACTGCTGTGCAGAGCAACGATCGACCATGGAACGCCCCGCTAAACGACCCTATCAATTCCCTTCCAGTAATCCTGAGTGCAAGCTTTAGGGCATTCTCATTTGCTTCTGCTCCAGAATTGCAAAAGAAGAAGTTTCGAAGGCTTGGGTGGACTATCTTGGCGAGCGCATCAGCTGCTTCGCTTCGAATCGAAGTTTCGGCAATATTTGAGTAGAAGAACAATTTCTTTGATTGTTCGGAGATGGCATCAACGATTGGGTCGGGGCAGTGCCCCATCAGCGATACGGCGTGACCTCCGTAGAGGTCAAGGTATCGATTCCCCTCGGCGTCAAATACGTAAACTCCGCTACCGCTCTCGATTGGGAAAGGCAGTTTCTCAAAAGTATCAAGAAGGAATTGGCTCATACTGGCCTCCATCCTCCCGACCATAGTCCGGACGTTTCGGGCAATCCAAACATAAGATTCATATTTTGTATGGCCTGTCCGGCCATACCTTTTATGAGGTTATCGAGGGCGGCGTGGATCACAAGTTGGTTCCCTTTAACGATTACCGAAATGTCGCAGAAGTTGGAACCAACGACATTTTCGATTTCCGCCGGTAAAGGGCCTTTGAATCGAACAAAAGGATGGCTTTGGTATTGGTCTGTGAACATCGTTTCAATTTGCTGTTGAGTGGTAGCGTCTTTCAATTCTACGAATGTAGTGCAAAGAATTCCTCGACTGATCGGCAAACTGTGGGCAACGAATGGTAGATCTGCGAATTGTCCTCCCGCTTCATTGAGGCATTGAATTACTTCAGGAGTGTGTTGATGATTGAGAACTTTATACGCCAGGAAATTCGCATGCCTAATAGGGTGATGGGTCGATGGCTTCGGATCTTTCCCTGACCCGGACGACCCGGTAGCCAGGTTCAGGTGAATCGAATTAGTTTTGGTTTTGATAATTGGAAGCAGTGACAGAGTTGCGGCGGTGGCGAGGCACCCAGGATTTGCGATAATGCTTGCGGTTTCGATCTCTTTTCGGTTCGCTTCGGGGAGTCCATACACTGCCCTTGATCGCAATTCTGGGAGCTCCGGGGTTTTGTCGTAATGAACTAGATGGGTTTCTAAATTCTTTAGTCGCAAGTCTCCGCTCAAATCGATGACCTTTGCATTTGGAAACTTCTGAACAACGTCGCTGATGGCTTTCGCGCTATCACCGTGCGGAAGCGCCGAGATGATGCAAAGATGGTCAAAAACATCGAAAGAATCATCGACAGAGCCCGGGGACAGGTCAGATACGAACTCTTTTTCGTAAACACTTGCGAGGTGAGGATGTATTCCAGAGTACTTTAGTCCTGCTTTTGATCGAGACGTGGCGGCAACTACTTCGGCGTTTGGGTGGCATGTGAGAAGTCGCATCAGTTCTCCGGCACCAAAACCGGTTCCTCCGAGAATTGCAACACCTATTTTCATAGTCCCACCTTTTTAAGGAGAAACTCGGCGAGTTCGACTCCGTGAGAGACCGCGTTGATTCCGGGAATACCGACTTTAGTTTTGACAAAGCTTGAGCCCGCATCGTGATCGGTGACCGGGCCGCTGATCACATCAGCAAAGATGTTGAACTGCTCTCGCAGAAAATTCTGTCCTCCCCATGCTCCGACAGGGTCGTTTGCGCAAAGAACAATTGCCTTTGTTCGGGCTTGAACGGCTTTATCGGAGAGAATATTTTGGACGCCGTAGGTACCCATAATTCCGTCTCCGAGTTCTGCAACGATTATTTGAGCATCGGTTTCTAACAAGTATTGAAGGGTTTTTCGCGCTCCCTCATTCGAATTTTCTTTATTGGTGGTCACGATGCCTGCGTCGTTGAAAGAAGCCGTGTATTCGGCTCCGTGATCTTGCATATTGAGGGTATCTCGCAGAAGCGATACTCCACTTAATTTGCATCCTGCCACTTTAAGGCCCATCGTATGAAGGTGACGGATAATTTCGCAAGCTGCGAGTGTTTTGCCGGAGTTCATGCAAGTACCAGCAATAATGATGATTGGGGTCTTCTTGGAATCTTCGAGCGTTCCAGCAGGGTTGATTGAGTTCATACCGATATGAGCCGGAATTCCTTTCCTTTGGGCCATTTCAGGAAATACGAGGACTGAACCCAGGATTTCGATGCCGAATGGCGCTCCGATTTGTGGGTTTGCCGAAGTGCATTTCCC
Source organism: Armatimonadota bacterium (assembly GCA_043785475.1). Classification (GTDB taxonomy): domain Bacteria; phylum Armatimonadota; class Fimbriimonadia; order Fimbriimonadales; family Fimbriimonadaceae; genus Fimbriimonas. The sequence continues at coordinate 386 of JAYVXG010000658.1, read as the reverse complement.
GATGACTCCGCCCAGGTTGAGGATGTTCAGGTTGTCGCCCACTTTGACGCTTGTCGGCACGACGCCAGAGTAACCGTGCAGGGCATTTCGATGACCGAGTGCGCCAACTATGATGTCTCCATCGTGCAGGATAACCATTCTGCCATCGCAGCTTTCAAGGGTGTTGTACTTGTTTTTTTGGCCAATGACTCGTCCGCAAACCAGATAGCCTTCTTTGGAGGTTATTTCGGGGGAAATTCTCAGCTCTCTTCTTAGCGGGACATTTTTAGAAACAGATCCAATTTTGTCGACTGTGATTCGGATCATATATTTCCTAAAAATTGTTTAATGGGCTCGTGGACGTCTGAGTTGTCGGTAGCAATAAAAATTGTATTGTCTCCCGCAAC
>JAYVXG010000657.1:0-3320 GCA_043785475.1 Armatimonadota bacterium | reverse complement strand
GTCCAGGGAATTGTTTTCGAGCCGATTCGGTGAAGCCAAACACTGAGGCACTGAGCTTAAGTTGTCCGTGGCCACGATCGAAATATGAACTGGGGGCTTCGAGAGTCCAGAAACCGTACAGAGCGTCTTTCTTGTTGTCCGAGCTGATGCGCGAATCGACTCGGAACATGCTTGTGTAGGCTGCTCCAACCGCGATCTTGGTGTAGTCTGCAGGAAAATCATCATAGCTTCGCCCTCCGGGAAAAATTGGACCACGATACATCACGTATTGGATCTGTCCGCACACGCCATTATTGGTAAATGCCTGGTTTCCCGAGAACGTCAGTGTCTTGTCCCAGTAGCCATAATTCGCCGTGTCCGGATAGACCTTCTGCCCAAAAATGAAATCGAATTTCGATTCTTTGTCGTCCGACCGCGACGATATTGTGGTCTTAAGGTCAAGGTTAAACTTCATGTTGAGGAGCGTGCCCAAATCGACCTTCACTTTTGCCCGGTAGACGTCGGCAGTGTTGCCGCCCAGCATTTGGGCTTTGGACGCCACGTCGGGAATGTCGATCGAGAGAGGATCGGCCGCAACTAGTGAGTATTCATTCAATACAATCGCCGAAATTCGGCCGACTTCAGCGTTGAACTTCTTGATCTCATCGTCGCTCGTGGGGTTTCGATTTCCCTTGAATTCCGAGTCAGCAACCAACACATATTTAGTCGCCTCCTCCAGCTTTTTGAAATCGAGGAAGCTAATTTCTCTCAGTTTCGCTGCACTCGGCATCTTGAATTGTAAGTAGAAATATTCATCTTCTGTGTTCGGTCGATATACCGCCGTTGGGTGGATTTCTCGAACCGCCGGATTGTCTGGCAACGTGAAAGCAATCGTCCAATTGTTCTTTTCCTTGAGCGAGGCATCCTTGGTATGAAGGAAATCGCCCAGTCCGACTCGGAACGCTGAGACCTGATCAGCGTCGCTAATCTGCCATTTACCGAAGGCGATTTTCTTCTTGAGGAAAACAACTTTGGTAGCCACCTCGGTCTGGGCAAATACGCTAATCGCGGCAGCCATTAATATCAAGGTCGAAATGAATCGCACCGATCTCACAGAACTGCATCCTGCGCGGAGTCGCCAAAAGTTGACCCGACCGAGGCCAGATCGCCCATTTTGCCTAAGTTGGGAAACTCAATATCCTGCGCAGGCTCAAGGTGTCCTTGTGGAAGCATCGGGTTTCTCAAAATCGCCATCCCCGCGGCCAAGCCTCTCTGGTCATCTCCAGTTATCTTTTTGCCCTTTAACTGCGACAGACTGTCCACCCCCTTCATCGAAGGCACCTCGATTTCGCCACTTTCGGCCAAGTCAAACAGAGATTTCAGGAGGATTTCGTCAGTATTAAGATCAATCTGCTCGGCGACATAGTCTTCAAATAGTTTTCCGTCAGAATCAAACTGGACAATTTTCATGTGACCACTGGTCTGCACGTTGCAGGCATGGACGTAAGCGTTCGCCATCGGGTTGAAAGTGGAACCTTCGCGCACGAAACGGGGATTGATCGTCTCCAGAAGATACTTCGACAAAATTTTATTGCTTACGTCGACGGTTGAAGGCCATCCGAAATTCTCGATCTGCTTTGCCCGCAAAGCCTGGAATCCAAAGACATGAACTCGAAAATCAACTGCCATGATTCGGAAATTGTACAGTAATCGAAGATGCTTGTCAAGCGCTCCTTGATAAATGTTGATAACTTTTCTTGTCGGATTCTATTGGTGACAATTTCACCCATACTGGAGCGGTTGTGGCCCGGGTACTCGACAATCTACCTCTAGTCCGCCTAAGCCCAATTGTCGCACTAATTTAGCGACGAAAAGTTATGCGACAAGGCGGAGAAATTGCGAGAATCGCAGGAAAAGACTCGTTCCTCCGTGGCCTGTATAAGGTCCGGATTCGGGATGTTGCCGCAAAATTATCCTTGAATTTTAGTCTAGTCGGCAGTACTTAGCAACCCTAAGAGCTGTTTGGCGTTTTTGATCGCATGTCCGTCCATGTCGTTATTGAAGTAACACCAAGACTGGCGGGCGCCGCTACCGCGAATGCGCTGAGCCCAAATGGTCAGTTCTTCGGTCGAGTAGTCATGCCGATACCATTTGCTAGTCCCGTGAAACCGCACGTAGATTTCGTCGGTAGTTTTGATTAATTCATCGGGAAGGCGCGGCCCGCTACAGGAGCAGAAAATGATGCCGTGTTTTCGAAAGGCACCATAAACCGACTCGTTCTACCAACTCTTGTGTCGGAACTCGACAACGTTGCGCCGCATCGGATCAAGTTGACTCACGATCGCCTTGAGCCGCACGGGAGTGAAGGTAAAGCTGGGTGGCAACTGGAAGAGGAAGCATCCAAAACGGGGACCCAGCAGATCGGCGATGGTGCCAAAATCCATCACAAGCTCGCTCGTACCGATGAACTGTTTGACATGCGTAATCAATTCGGACACCTTGACGGTATAGACAAAATTCTCGTAGGGCTTAGCCTGGCTTACCCACGTGTTTACCGTCGATATGGTCGGCCACGAATAGAACGGAGCGTTCAGTTCGACGGTGTCGAAACTGTCGGCGTAGTGAGGAAACCAACTCGTTCGGGGCAGTTCCTCCGGGTAAAAGCTGCCTCGCCAATGCCAGTAGAACCAGCCAGAACAGCCCACATAAAATGGTTTTGCGGGTACCTCATTTACTTCTGGCGAAATAGGGTTTCGCATGCGGGCTTCGTGCATCTTTGCCGCGCGATCGACGTTCGCCATGCGCTGCTTTTCTCGCTTTGCTGCGCGAGCGACACGACGGAGGCGACGCGCCTCGTCCGCGTCGCTCGGTTCCTCGTTGGATTTCGTGGTGTCAGGCATGGTTAGAGGTCCGGGAGCACTTTAATTTCATGACGTCAATTTTTGCGCGAGCAAGCAGGTGGGTCGGGGCATCAAAGAACAGGCTGGCCCTAGCCTTCACCATCCTTCGTCGGCAAGACACTTCGGCGGCCAGGCAGCCAATGCTTCGCCTTCGCCGAATTGCGATTTGACTCACGACAGGCTTTGCAGGCCAAAGCGCTTGCAGGCAAGCGCACTCCCAAAGATGCTTCGCATCAAAAAAAGGGCTGCCGATTTCTCGACAACCCCTTACACAAGCGTGACGCTTTTCCTCCGACGCTAGACGGTCGCGCGCGTTCGCTGAATAACGCCTTCAATAAACGCGGCGTTATTGCCCGTTCGTTTGATGAGCTTAATAAATTGCTCAGTCGCTTCGAGCGAGCTTTGCTCCTTAGCCATGAGCCGTCGAAGCTGGACGACGCC
>JAYVXG010000656.1:0-3323 GCA_043785475.1 Armatimonadota bacterium | reverse complement strand
TATTTGCCATGAGCGGGTAGGAAAATAGCATTGTCCAGAGCATTCCATAGCCAAATTGGGCACCCACCTGGGAGTAAGTTGCTATTCCGCTGGGATCGTCATCTGATGCTCCCGTTACCAAACCTGGACCCATGGCCGATAATAGTGAATGCTTCTCATTAGGTTCATTTTCGTATTGCGCCGACTCTTTGGACATCTAAGGTAAAGACGCTAAAATTCCCAAAACATTGCCCACTAAAATATTGGAGTTTTGGATCATTAAACAATGTTGACGAGGCCGAGATGTGTTAAACGGGACGCCAATCCCTTAATTCACGTCACAGCCTGCGCTGGCCCTTTCGCCTGTTGCCGTTTTTGGCACACGGCTTCGAACCCATAAGTACGAACCAACAACCAACGTGATGGCAAAAAGTTGTGCGACCAATCCTTCGATGTTCGGAAACGTCGCGAACCATACTCCCATCCAATCGGGAATAGGGAGCGCGACCTTGTGAGTTGGTATCCAGCCCGCCAACTGCATTTCTTGCGCACTTTCGCCAACCATAACGGTCAGCACTCCGGCAAGAAGAACTCCGGTGTAGATCAGCATCTTCTTATATGGCAGTCTTCGGTGCGCGGCAAAAGTCAGGGCTGCGACAATCGAGGTCAGAACGAGCCCAATACCCGCACCACTTAAGACAACCCCGCTTCCGGCTTTCAGCCGTAAGTCTTGGAGAAAGAGAACAATCTCAAAGCCTTCGCGGTAGATTGCCGTGAATCCCAATAGAGCCAGCCCAAGAAATACTTTGCTCGGAGTCGCGTCTGGCTCTTCAAAAATCTTCTTCCGCCGCTTGCAATGGTTGCAAATCCAGCCCGTCCAGTAAAGCTTGTGGAAGAACCAGTTCATCACGACCAAGAGCACAATAATGGCAAGAAGCCCTGTTCCCGCCTGAATTGCAAGTTCCGAAGCACTAACTGAAGAGATCAAGGCAATGGCGATGAACCACGTGGCAATTGTCGCAAGAAGTGCTGCTCCAATTCCAGCAAGAACTGGGGTCCAAAATCCCTTTTTATAGCGAGCGAGTCCGGCGGTCACGGCCGCAAGGACGAGGATCGCTTCGAGACCTTCTCGAAAAACCAAGATTCCACTGCTCAAGACCATCGCAGATCGGCTTAGATTACGAGTGTTTGGGTCAGGTGCGCCTCGGACGGTGAGAGCCTGCCAAAGTAGAACAGAGAGTATGAGAAGTGCCCCGACTATAAATAGAACCCATTTCCATTTAGAGAACTTTGTCGCAGGCTGCATCGGGTCAACGGGCTTGGCGGCCTGCCTTCTTTCACGAATCGTCACGCTCACTGCGGATACCTCGTACAGTCGTAAATACGATCAACAATCCTCGTGAGGATATCTTCCGCCAGCATGAAGATTTCCTCTAACCGCTCATCAGCGAGTGAGTAGTAAACGGAGCGACCCTCTTGCCGTGAGACAACCAGACCGCAGTCCCGCAAACATGATAAATGTGCTGACACGTTCGGCTGAGAAAGGCCCGTTCCTCCGACGAGCTGGGAAACGCTTCGCTCTCCTCCTCGCAAAGACTTCAATACTGAGAGGCGGGACGGATCGGAAAAGCCACGGAAGAGCTTGGCTTCAAGGGTGGTGGTGTTCTCGGTTGACGTTAACATTCGGAATCCAAATTAGACACGGATACATAGTCATATAACCATGTATCTATATAATACCTAGTCCGTCCAACGATGATGCGATAAGTATGTTCGCGTTGAGATTCAAAAATGGTTATTTTTCGATTCCAAGCTGAGACAAACTTCCGCTCTTGCCCAAAACAATTGATAGTTTTACTCTGTGTCGAAACTAAAGTCATGTGCTACGATTCTAACAATGTTCGCAGAAGTAATAGCCGTTTGTGCCTCAATCCTGTCACAAGACAAACCAGCACAGGCTCCGACTCCTCCGGTTGATTTGATCAATGCAGATAGGCCCGGGCTTGCCGACGGTAGTAACGTGATCGGTCGTCACCACTCTCAAATTGAACTCGGGGCACAATGGGAGCGCCATGATTCTTCTGGCACGCGAGACCGTCGGTTCTTTGTGCCAGCGCTCGTGCGCTACGGACTTTCCGATCAATGGGAGATGCGCGTTGAAACATCGGCGGCTTACGCTACGGCGACCATAAATGGTCAAACGACTGTTGGTAGTGCGCCAACATCGATCGGGGCTAAGTTTCATTTTCAGGATGGAGACGGACCCCGACGTCCTTCGCTAGGGACGATCATAAGGGTATCACCGCCTTCTGGATCGGCAATCTTTACCGCTAACCGAACCCAGATTGATCTGCGATTTGCTGCCGATTGGGATCTCGTTAAGGGTGGCCTATGGTCACTGAATCCCAATGTCGGCATTGCTTCGTACGATGCTGGGGACGGAACCAATTTCTTCGCAGGGCTCTATGCCTTGACCGTCAATTACAATCCTACGCCCCATCTGAATTTCTTTATTGACGCCGGACTCCAAGCCCCGGAACAAAGGCATGGTCTCACTGGTTTAACCATTGATGCGGGAGTGGCGGTCATTGTTGGCGAAAATATACAATTCGACCTGAGCATCGGACAAGGCGTCAATGGTCAAACCACACCGCACCCGTTCATTGGATTTGGTTTAAGCCGTAGATTTTAAGAGGGTCCTGTTAACCACGCTAAGCGATCGAAAAGGTTTGAAGAAGTTTGAAACGTGAAGTGCTTAACTTTTCTTCTTTATCTCTCTTGAGGCCCAACCGCAAAATCTGCGAAGACTGATATCGACGTAGCTTGCGACTCCCACTTCCACACTAACACGGTGCGTAAATTTAGCGCCTTTGCTCCACATTCCGTCTCCCCATACGTAGGAGTTCTCTTGGGAGAGGGACTTGCCACTTCCAGAACCAGTTACGATGATCTTGACAAAATGTCCCCGCCGCCCTGGCGCCCCGCTGACTTGACTTTGTTTTGGCCAGTCGTTCGGAAATGTAAGCTCGATTTTGCACTCCTTAAACGGAAGAACTTTCCAGCTTTTATCATGCTCGCGGAACCACTGTTCCGCCGATGGCTTGAGCATACTAGTCCACTCTGGCGTCTCGCCAGAAGCTTGAACTGCGCTCATCTTGACCTCTATGACAGCCGGTACAGAATCTGGGACAGACTTACCCTGACCCACAAACGCTAGTGCTAGATATTGCAACATGTGATTTGATTTGAATGTACCCTAATCTCCAATTTGCCTTTCCAAGACTCAAAATGAAGAGACTTTAAAACCCTTGACAGAACACCTGTGCCACCCTCACATGTCTCTC
>JAYVXG010000655.1:0-10721 GCA_043785475.1 Armatimonadota bacterium | reverse complement strand
CATACGATGTTGGAGGACCCAATGACGGGTCAGCAGTTGATGGCAAACCAGGTGGCGGCGCTCGGGTTCCCGGCGCAAGGCGACTATTATCATGGCGTGCAACCTAGTCCGAACAATTACGCTCGGATTGTGGAAGCACCGGGCGATAAGTTGGCAGGAACCGCCAAAGCGCTTGGCATTGCGGGATTCTTTCTTTGTCCGTTGTTAAGTCTGGTCGGAATCGTTTACGCGGCGATGGCGTTCACACACGGTTCACCAAAGGCGAAATCGGCAATGTTCATATGCGTTGGCGCTATCGGTCTCCAAATTCTGCTCTATGTGCTTTTCTATGGAATCCTTATGAATAGCCTCGGGTCTCTCGGTGGATAACCTCTACTCGTCTTGGTTGGTAATTCCATTTCTTAGGAATTCAACCAGTTGCTTCTTTTCGAGGTCGGTCAGGGTCAGTTTTTTTAGTTTGCCTTGATCTCCACCTCGATTGTAGAACTCCACCACTTCTTCTAAGGTCGGGATGTTGCCATTGTGCATGAACGGCTCGCTCCGTCCTACGCCGCGTAAGGTCGGTATTTTGAAGGCATCTTTAAGTTCGGGATTCGTTTTCTCGATTGCCATTCGGCCAGGATCGGGGTCGAGCACGGGGGATTGGTAGACTCCGGTGTTCTTATATGCCGCCCCGGTTTTTGTCATTGCTAGGCTGAAATTAGGGCCTGCGTGACAATTGATGCATTGGGCTTTCCCCGTGAAAATCGCCAAACCCGCAATTGCGCCTTTCGACATTGCATCCTTCTCGCCTTTAAGCCAATGATCGTACGGAGTATTGTTTTGGGTGATTGTGCGCTCGAACGTTGCGAGTGCCTTTGCAATTCGCTCGACGGTTATTTCTTTGGTCCCAAATGCTTTATTAAACTGCATTTCGTACCCAGCATTGACGAGCTTTTGGGGGAGCTCGGCGAGATTCATTGCCATCTCTTTGGGATGCTTGAGGGGGAAAACGGCTTGTTCTTCGAGGGTTGAGCTTCGACCGTCCCAGAAAAGGTGTGCTGAGTAGCCAACGTTGTACAGGCTCGGAGAGTGACGATTGAGGGCTTCTTTCGTGTCGCCAATGGAGATCGTTCGTCCGTCACCATATCCTCGGTTAGGATCGTGGCACCAGGTGCAGGGAGTCGCTCCCGATTTGCTTAGGCGACCGTCGGCGAAGAGTAATTTTCCGAGATCAGCTTTGGCTTTTGAGTACGGATTATTGGCGGGGTACGGTACCGGACCAGGCGTGGTTAGGGCGAGTTCATCACCATTTGAGCGGGAGAATACGCCGGAGGCAAAGGTGAATGTTCCGATTGAGAGCGCCAACCAGTGGGAAGGGATTTTCAACATCTTTTGCCTTCTTGAAGGTACCACGAACTGTACGCTCAGATCGGGCGTGCAAATTCCTTCGGTGAGGATAAATGAATTGATCGGTCTTTGGTGACGCGAGGCTTCCGGATGTTAGAATCCGTCTTTACCAACATGAAGTTGTTCGGTTTGGTGATCGCGGGAGTCTGCGCATTTGGAATGTTTGGGTTCCGAATCGGTGAAGATGCGGAAAAGGTCCAAGATGCAAAATCTCGGATTGGAGCGTTGCCTCACCTTACGACAGGCTTATGGAAACAACTTATCCAGAAGCATGGCTGGCTTTATGGTGCCCCGAGCGCAAAGATAAAGGTGTTGGGATTTTTGACTCCGAATGCGACCCAAAACGTCAAGAATGTTCTTTTTGGCGCGCCGACTCACCAAGGAGATGTCATTTGTAAAACGATGATGATGCCCGACAGCATTGCCCGAACGTGGAACCTTGCTTCAAAACTGCGGATTGCTTACGCTTTAATGGAACCCGGGAAGTATAAGGCTCCGCAGATTATTTTGAACTCGATGAAGCAGATTGGCGAGCCGAAGTTTGGGGATTTTGATCGGGATTTCAAGGCTTTGCCTGCGGACATCCAGAAGCTTGCTGAGGAGGAGTTTGAATCGTACAGAGCGATCGCCAACCAGATTAAAGTTGACACGTATTACTTGCTACTACCCAACGACGAGGTTGTGGAAGTTGGGCATCCGCTGAATGTCGAGAAGGTTTGGAATGACTACTTGCTGGCGAATAGCCGTTAGCTTTCAGCTTATGGACTTAGTTCGAAATACGTGGAGCGCAAGCGCGCCTCCCAACTGGCAAACAAAAAAGCGTCAGAAACGGTGATGCGTGGGCTTGGCCAAGTCCACTGTAGGTTGGTTCCCGCCAGTCTTCGAGAATCTGAAACGGACGATAGTTCTGCCACAATCAACACGATGAACAGGTGCGACAAGACTAACTTTTTGACAATCCAGATCATCTAGAGTGGCCCTCTTCCATCTCTTCCACCGTCTTTGGCCAATCAGATTTGAGGAGTCGAGACAATGAGCGGTCGGCGAGGAGGCGACCTTCGTTTTGGCACTTCGCGCAATAGTTGGTTTCGTTGTCTGCATAAACGATGTGCTGAATTGGGGAACCACACACCGGGCAAGGCTGCTTGAATTTTCCGTGGGTCGCGAAATCTTTGCGAAATGCGGTGATATCGCTCGGTTTGGGAAATGCGGGATATCGCTCAAGGAGTTCTTTTCGCCAATATTCGAGGGTCGTAATTGCGGCCTGGTGCAGGCGTGTGACCTCGTCCGGCTTTAGGGTCTGCGTGAGGCGGAGGGGAGAAAGCTTGGCGGCAAACAGAATTTCGTCCGAGTAGGCGTTGCCGATGCCATCGAATGCGTTTGGGTTGGTGAGCATCCGCTTCAATGTGCGGTTCTCGCTTTGCAGCTGTTGTTGAAATTCTTCTGGCGTGGCAGTGAAGACATTGAGTCCGTCACGTCGATGTTCATCAAGTCCTGTTGTTGAGTTTAAGAGGTGGATTGAGGCTCGTTTACGGGTGCTGAGTTCAACGAGACCTAACTGTCCATTGGCGAAGGTTAGGGCTGCTAGGAGGATTTTGCCGCGAGATTTTTGCTCGGCGGGGGCGGAGGAGAACCATTGAAATCGACCCGCGATCATGAGGTGGATCACGATGAAGTACTCGCCTTCTAGTTCCATAACGATCCTTTTGCCGAGGCGTGAGACGTTCGTGACGGTCTTGGATTCAAGGTCTTTCGGTGGGACTCCGACCGAGCGGAGTACGAACGGATTGTAAAAGCGAAGCTTTTCTAGCTTTTGGCCGACGATGCGCTCGGATATGCGGGTGACATACAGCTCGATATCCGGCAGTTCGGGCATGAGGTGAGAATACCGCTTCTCGCCAGGAGGGAACGCCGCGGCCATTTGTCAGTCTTTGGAGGAGAGATTGGGCCTGGAAGAGTTAACGTGAAAGGTGAAATCGCGGAGAATTGATATACCGATTGATCATTTATGAGAGATTCGTGTTAAAATGCGTTTGAAACATCTTTGTAGGTTCGCCGATGAGTCTTATTGTCCTTTCTCTCGCCAGTCTTCTTGTCACTTCACTTTCTCCATCTGGTGGGGCACCAAAACTTCCGCCCCTCCATACGAAAGGGAACCAGATTCTCGATAATCGCAACAAGGCGGTTTTACTTCGGGGCGTGAATTGCGCTTGTTTGGAATGGTCCGCTGACGGCGAAGGTCATATATTAGAAACTGTTCGAATTGCGGTGGAGGGTTGGCATGCCAATCACATTCGACTTCCACTGTCGGAGGATCGTTGGTTTGGCAAGGCTCCGGAGCAAAAGGATAACGGGGTTTCCTATCGGGCACTGGTTCATAAAGTGGTTGATTGGTGCGGCACGCATGGTTGTTACGTGATGCTCGACATGCATTGGAATGATGGCGACGAGTGGGGAAAGAACATTGGTCAGCACCAGATGCCGGACATGAATACGTTGGCATTTTGGAAGGATTGCGCCAAGGTTTACAAGAACAATCCGGCGGTTTGGTTTGACCTTTACAATGAGGCTCACGACATCACATGGGATGTTTGGAAGAATGGTGGAGATGTTGTTGAGTCGAAGGGACCTGGTGCTCGTCAGGGGGCATTTAAGCCAATAACGTACAAGACTCCGGGCATGCAGGCACTTTTGGATGCCATTCGGAACGTGGGTGCTCGCAACCTCGTGATCGCGGGTGGGCTTGATTGGGCTTATGACTTGTCCGGATTCTTGAAGGGCTATCAGTTGAAAGAGAGTAAGGGCGGTCAAGGAGTTGTTTATGCTTGCCACGATTATCCGATCAAGGGTGACACGATAGAAAAGTACTTAACGAAACTCGACGCAGCCTTGCCTTCGATTCCGATCATTATGAGCGAATTTGGCGCCGAAAACCGGGGCGCGACGGCGAATGACCCGAATTCGTGGGTGGTGCGAATGCTAAGGGAGTGGGATATCCGAAAATGTAACTGGACGGCGTGGGATTTGCATCCGGCGGCGGGTCCGTGTTTGCTTCAGCCGGGCTGGAGTTACCGGCCTTCGGCGTCGTTTGGAGTTCCGGTGAAAGAGAATTTAGCGAAGACGAATGTGAAGTGAAGGCGGTCGACAGTTAGCAGAAAGAAATAATTCGTCAGTGTTGGATAAGAGGTCATAACCTACCTCACCTCTTCCCAAGCTCGTTCCTCGCGGGAAGATCCTCTCCTAAAGGGAGAGGAAATGGCTTGTTCGAGTGCGATACTAGGAGGTGATCATGGTGTTGACGTCGCTTGTTGCTTTTGGGGCTTTGGTTCAGACGAATCCGAAGGCGGATCTTGAGTTTTTGCGCAAGCTGACTCTGGATGTTTTGGCTCAATCACACGTTGCTCCGGGTTCGAATGGACCAAAGGATTGGGGAATAAAGAACAGCGTCGGTTTTGCGCTGGTCACGCCCGGTCGGCTGGGCTATCCGGCATTTTGGATTCGCGATTTCTCGATGGCGTGCGACTCGGGGCTGGTGCCGACTAAAGAACTTGCGGACCATTTCTTGTTAGTTACCAAGTGTCAAAACGGTGCCGCGACTAGAAAGCTTAAAAGTGGCGGAATTCTGCCTCCATTCTGCATTCCTGACCACATCAACTTCGATGGAACCGCTGTTTATTATCCGGGCACGTATTCGGCCGGCGAAGACCAAGGCGCCGAGCCGTGGGGGACTTACCCTCCAGCAGACGATCACTATGAGTTTGTCCACCTGGGATGGCTCTTAGCAAAGCAGTCAAAAAGCAAAAATTTTCTCGCTCAAAAGGTTGGCGACTATTCAGTTTTGGAGCGACTAGAGCGAGCGTTCCTTTCGCCTCAGTTTGACCCTGCAACTGGGCTATTTGTGACGACCAAAAAGGCACGGGCAGTTGGATTCGGATTTTGCGATTCGATTACTGTTACTGGCAGCGTTCTCTATCCCTCCCTCCTTCGTTATCGGGCGGCAAAAGAACTTCGGGAGCTGACTGGAAAGCGAGAATATGATGCCATCGTCCGGTCAATTGCCAAAAATGTGCCCAGCGTGTTTGGTGAAAAACGATCGGGGTGGCTGATTGCTGCGACCGAGCTCGGGCAGCAGCCCGACGTTTGGGGAACTCTGCTCGCGATTCACCTCGGAATTCTCGATAAACCAACATCAATTCGGGCGATTAAGACGGTGGTCGACGCGAGCAAGGCAGGAACCATTTCGCTTGAAGGTGCGGTGCGCCACATTCCCACTGACCGCGACTTTTCGGCGACATCGGCGTGGGAGCAAGCCCTCGAAGGAAAGGGAATTTATCAGAATGGTGCCTATTGGCACACTCCAACGGGATTCTTTATCGAAGCCCTAGCCAAGCAGGATCGGACATTGGCCCAGGACGTCTTCGCTCAGTACATTACTCACCTCAAGAAAGGCGGCGAGATCCCATGGGAATGCTTCAATCCGGCGATTGGACATGCACAAAATGGCGGATATTTGGCGTCGGTCTCTTGGCCGTACTCGGTGCTGAAGAAGCTTTTTTAGTGGCTCACTTTTAGCATTCACAAGGAGCACATAGATTGGCCTTCGGAGGCGCCACGAAGGATGGCCGCAGTTCTTCTTCGTTATACCGCCCCTCGGCCATCACTTATAGGACGAATTGGAAACCCTAGAGTTTGAACCTAATAACCTTGTAATCAACCCAGTCTCGACGTGGCGAGACTGGGTTTTGACAAGTGTGCTATCTAGGCCGTAACGACGTTGGTCGGGCAGCGCAGCGAGATGTCGGCAATGCCGCCCGAAATCTCGAAGACACTCTCGAATCCAGCTTGCTTGAGGATCGAAACCGCAATCGGTGATCGTCCACTCGACGCGCAGTGCACAACGATCTTTTGATCGCGCGGAAGCTCGCTCAGGCGGTCCCGAAGGTATCCAAGCGGAATATGGACTGAACTCGCGAGGTGGACGTTTTTGTATTCATTAATTCCCCGAACGTCGAGAACCAATTCGGTTCCATCAAGCACCTGACACGTCGTAATCTGGAACGGTCGGAACCCCGACGGGTCAAGATTCTTGGGAGAGATCCATGCCGCCACGACATCAAGGCCGATTGTGGCCATATCTCGGGCCGCTTGATCAGCCTGAGCCTGACTGTCGGCAATCAAGGTCACTGGTTCATCATATTTGAGGAGCCAGCCAGCCCAGTTGGTAAGCCCTTTTCCACTCGGAATGACAAGTGATTTGTCATAGTAGTTGCCTCGAATCGTTTCCGCACTTCGCACATCGACTAGAGGGCCCTTTGCCGTCGTGACTCGATCGACTTTCGGCATATGCCCCAAAACCGTTGGTCCGATCTTGTTCAGTCGCTTCATCTCTTTGAAGTAGTAAGGAGGCTCGGGTTGGCCACTCAGGACTTCATCAACGAACTTGTCCTCGTTGTGGATTTGGAGCGCCCAATTGGTTCGACGCTCATAACCAAGCGACGAAACTGGACTTCCGCCCAAGGACTTGCCGCAAGCTGACCCGGCGCCGTGGGCGGGCCAAATCAGGAGTGAATCTGGGAGATTTTCGATCCTTTTAAGCGAGTTAAACAAGACGCAGGCACCCTTTTCCATGGTGCCGATGAAGTTCGCGGCACGTTCAAGAAGGTCCGGTCGGCCAACATCACCGATGAAGATGAAGTCTCCCGTGAAGAAGGAATGGGGCAATTCGCTGGCTGGGTGATCGACCAAAAGGAACGACATGTGTTCGGGAGTGTGCCCGGGAGTATGAACCGCTTCCAACGTCAAGTTCCCAACCTCAATCTTGAAGCCGTCCTTCATCAGCACCGCTTTCGGGTCGTCGGCAAACGCGTATTTCCACAGGTCGTCCCCTTCGTCGCTGAGGTACATCGTTGCTCCGGTCGCGGCCGAGAGTTCACGAGAACCCGACAAGAAATCGGCGTGAATATGGGTCTCGGTTACGGCAGTGATGTTGAGATTTTGGGCGGTTGCCATCGCAAGATATTGGTCGATATCGCGCAATGGATCAATCACTATGGCCTCGCCTGTAACGGCACAGCCAACAAGATAGCTGGCTTGGGCAAGCTTTTCGTCGTAGAAATTTCGAATGATCATCTTGCCACCCCGGCTGAGCAGTTCGTACTTGCCTTGTTCCAGGGGAGCTTTCCGAGCAAGAGTGCCATGCCACAAATGTTGGTGAGTCCAGCGAAGGTAAGTCCAGCCCCGACGAACATCGCCAAATAAATCCAAGCAGACCCGACAGTTGCTGCGAGAATGGTTCCGATGAGGACAATAAGGCCAGCCATCAGCCGCACTTGTCTTTCGAGGGACCATTTGCTGCTTGTTGTCGAGACAACTGGCAAGCCTGCGCTTATCCATGCTTGAGTACCACCTTCGACTAAGAGTAGCCCATCATGATGTCGCTTGAGGATTTCACACGCCATTCCTGCTCGTGTGCCGCTCTGACAAAGGATAGCGACTTGGCCCTCGGTAAAGTCAGCGAATCGGGCTTCCAATTGCTCCAGAGGAATGTTGATTGCTTGGGGAACGTGCCCAGCGGCATATTCTCCCGGCGATCTTACATCGACCAGTTGGATAGGTTCATGGCTCTGAATCAGGCTTTTGAGGGCGGTGACATTGATGCTTTTGTTCATCTTAACAAGGGAGAGCCAAGACGTCTTAGGAATGATTCATAAAGCCTTTGATATCATCCAGATGGCTACAATGAAGACCAAATAGGCGAATGCCAGCTGAAGCGCTTTACGCGGCGCTTTTTCTCGTAGCAACAATCCTATTGCGAGGCCAGCGAGTGCAAAAGCAGAAACGGTCAAGAGAAGTCTCCAATCGATTTGCTTGCCTAATTCGCCCGTAAATCCACCTAACGACTGAATCGTGATGACGGCCAGAGATGTAGGGATTGCCCGTTCAAGTTCGATCGAAAGTAAGAGTGTTAGCACTGGCAAAATGAGGAATCCACCTCCCGCGCCAAGCGTTCCACTCAACAGTCCAATCGCTAAGCCGCATGCGATCACAAGAGCGGGATTATGTTTCGGTTCGGCACCCTCTTTCTTTTTGAGCAGCATTTTGACGCCGACGATGATCATCAAAAACGCGAATGCTGTCAGTAGGACTTGATCTTTGGTTAAGCCAAAAATGTGGGCAGGAATCATCGGCACGAGGAACTTTCGAGATGTAATTGCTCCAAGCATCGATGGAATAGCAAGAAGCAGGGCAGGAAGAATCTCAACCTGCTTTTTGATGAATCCCTGAATCGCGCCAAGCAAGCTAGTGAGACCAACAACAAAAAGCGAGCTACCCGTTGCGGCCGTGGCGGTTAGCCCAAAGAAGCCAACAAGAATCGGAACAGTAAGAATTCCTCCTCCGCCTCCGAGAAGACCAAGAACGAATCCCATAAACAGTGCGGCGAGATAACCCATTGATGGTCCAGAGCATTCGAAAGCTCAAAGTGATTCAGGCGGAGCAAATCGAATGGTCAAGTCTATTGCGAACGAACGCGCGAGCGCGCAATAATCTCGTCTTTGCCGCGTTATGGGTGATTCCTAAGGCTTTGGCGGCCTCAGGAACTGAATTTTCATTGAGTTCACATCGGATGTAAATCCCTTTATAGAGATCCGGAAGTTCCTCGATGGCGTCGTTCACGCAACCTTTCAGGACAGCTAGCTCAAATTCGGATTTGTCGGGCGCGATGAGGTCACGCTCGTCGGCATATTCAAATGCAGTTTGAATATTGGCATGGGATCTCATTCGAGTACAAACTCGCTTACCGATGGTGCCCAACCACCCTCGAAAGGCATCATCGGACTCCAGTTGCTCGTAGGCTTTGAATGCCTGGAGAAGTGCGGTGCCGAGAGCATCTTCGGCGTCCTCTCGATGGTTGCACACCCGAACCATTTGACGGTAGACCGCGTCTTTGTGCTGGTTCACCAGCCGTTCGAATCGATCAGCACTCACAAAGTCACGATACCTAAAGATAGCCTGCGGTCCTTGTCGAAGTTTCCGTGGACTCCAAACGAACAGCGGTGAAGTCGCGCGATTCGGCAAACAACCCGAACACGTTGATCAACGCTAGTCACGGGACTAAGTGTTTTACTTTAGAGAGTCGCCATTTTCCGACAATAACCAAGCGACAGCGGCCATTGACATTGCGCCCATCTCAAGCTCGCGTGGGTTCACTTTGTCGATCGTGTCGTTTCGCGAGTGATGGTAGTCGAAATATCGCTGGTTTTCGGGTTGGAGCGCGAAAAGAATTGCGCCCAGAGGTCCGAGCGGTCCATTGTCGGCGTCGGCACCACCCGCGAAGAAATGCTCGATGCCAAATTCTTTGAGGAGTGGTAACCATGGCTGGACTTTTTCGAGTTTATCGGGAGAGACTCCGAAAGCACGGGGCATGAATCCGCCCGAGTCTGACTCCATTGCGGCGAAATGCTTCTCGGTCACTTTGGCGGCGTACTCGGCGTAGGCTTTTGCCCCTCGGCCGCCGTTTTCTTCGTTCATCCAAGCGACAACGCGAATGGTTCGTTTGGGCTTGAGGCCAAGTTGTTGGATAAGACGTAGGGCCTCTAGTGCCTGAGTGACGCCGGCACCATCATCATGGGCACCTCGCCCAAGGTCCCAACTGTCGAGGTGACCGCCCATGACGATGACTTCGTTGGGAAGTTCAGAGCCTTTAATCTCGCCGATGACGTTAGCGGAAGGTTCATCAGGGAGAGTTTGGCAGTTCAAGACGAGTCTGACGGTGGCTTTGCCCTTTTTGATAGCCGCGCTGAGTTTGTCTGCGGATTGGATGCCGAGGGCAGCGGCGGGAATTTTCGGCCCCTCGCCATATCGCATCGCCCCAGTGTGGGGTGCATCATCTTTGGCAAGGGTCATTGAGCGCACGAGAACGGCTACGGCTCCAGATTTTGCGGCGGCGGTTGCTCCCCCTACTCGCTGGTCGTTTGCGCCGCCGTAGGCCGCAAAAGTTGCGGCAAGGGTTGGGTCAAACCCTCGGTTGAAAAAGACAATTTTGCCACGTCCCCGCTCACCCAGGTCTTCGGCTTCTTTGAGGGAGTGCACTTCAATGACTTCGGCTTCGATGCCTCCCTTTGGAGTTGCGACGCTCCCGCCGAGGGCGCAAATTGAGAGAAGAAAATTGCGATTGAGTTCGGCGTTTTCGCCCTTCCCTCGGGTCCAATGCGAGACCATGCACGCGATTTCTGAGACATTGGTTGCCCCAATTTCTCTAAGCTGATTTTTGACCCATGTGACCGCCTTGGCTGCTTCTGGTGAGCCGCTGACTCGAGCGCCAATTTTTGAGG
>JAYVXG010000654.1:0-3326 GCA_043785475.1 Armatimonadota bacterium | reverse complement strand
CCCACGAGAGATCTCACTTGCTCGGACATTTTCATGCCGGCGATGCAAGCCACGTTAACCAAGCCATCGACGCTGCCCTTGCCGCTCGAGAAGAATGGTCGAACACAAGTTGGGAAGGGCGAGCCGCAATATTTCTCAAAGCCGCCGACCTGATGGCGACCAAGTATCGCCCGTATTTGAACGGCACCACGATGCTTGGGCAAAGCAAGAATGCATTTCAAGCCGAGATCGATAGCGCGTGCGAAATTATCGATTTCCTTCGGTTTAACGTTCACTTCCTTGACGAGATTTATCGCCAACAGCCAATCAGCAGTCCGGGGATGCACAACCGAATGGAGTACCGACCGCTCGAAGGATTTGTGCTTGCGGTCACGCCGTTTAACTTTACGGCGATCGCTGGAAATCTACCAACGAGCGCGGCAATGTGCGGAAACGTCGTGGTGTGGAAGCCAGCCAATACTCAGGTTTATTCTGCTCAGATGCTCATGAAGGTGTTCCAAGAAGCGGGACTACCCAATGGGGTTATCAATCTCGTTTTTGTCGACGGTCCGACGATCGGCGAAATCTGCTTCAACCACCGCGATTTCGCCGGAGTTCACTTCACCGGTTCCACCGGAGTGTTTAACCGCATGTGGGAACAGATTGGCGCTTCGCTTGCGGCGAATAAGTATAAGTCTTATCCGCGAATCGTTGGCGAAACCGGCGGAAAAGACTTTGTCATCGCTCACCCTTCTGCCGATGCCGACGTGGTTGCAACCGCCCTGCTTCGCGGCGCATTTGAGTATCAAGGACAGAAGTGCTCGGCAGCATCTCGTTGCTATATTCCATCCAATATAGCAGCCGACGTGCGAAAGCTTGTAGTCGAAGGAATTAAGTCGTTCAAGATGGGAACGGTCGAAGATTTCACGAACTTCATCAACGCCGTCATCGACGAGAAAAGCTTCGATAGCATCGCCAAATACCTCGACCAAGCGAAAGCTGATGGCCAGACAATCCTGGCGGGTGGCGGTTATGACAAATCGAATGGCTATTTCATCGAGCCAACCGTGATTGAAGTTAACGATCCGAAGTACACCACGATGTGCGAGGAGATTTTTGGTCCGGTGTTGACCATGTACGTCTACGACGAAAGCAAGTGGGAAGAGACGCTTAAACTTGTGGACGAAACGAGCCCTTACGCGTTGACCGGAGCGATAATCTCCAACGATCGAGCCTCGATCGAACACGCGACGAAAGCCCTTCGCAACTGCGCCGGGAACTTCTATATCAACGACAAGCCGACTGGAGCAGTCGTTGGTCAGCAACCATTCGGCGGAGCAAGAGCAAGTGGAACGAACGATAAGGCTGGCTCTCCGCTCAACCTCTACCGCTGGCTTTCAGCTCGGACGATTAAGGAAACTTTGGTGTCACCAACCGACTATCGATATCCGTTCATGCAAGAGTCGTAGATATAAACCATCATGATCCTCGCCACCGTTGCCTTCCTCATCAGCTCACAGCCCAAGCTCGAAACCTTGTTTTTCGTGACGAGTGACTGTCCGATATCAAAGCGTTTCACGCCAGAAATCAAGCGCATCATCAAGGATTTTAACGGTACTTCGACGTTCAAATACGTCTACGAGGATCAAGATACGACCTATGCAAAGATGAAAGCCCACCACGATGAGTACACCATCAAGTGCCCATTGAGCCTTGATCCGAAGCAAGAATTGGCGAAAAAGTACGGTGTGAAAGGTGTGCCGACGGTTGTTGTCAGATCGTCAACTGGAGAGGTTCGGTACCAAGGGCGCATAGATGACTCTTACGGAAGCGACTTCAAGTGGCATCCTGCAAAACAGACTGATTTGCGGAACGCGTTAAGAGCCCTTCAGCGGGGCAAAAAGGTTAAAGTGACCGGCACGAAAGTGATTGGCTGTGCTCTCACCAACTAGATTTGTCATTCCATGCTGATCGCCAGCATGTAGTTGAACTCATAGGCTCGTCCTGTCGACTACCAAAGAAAGGTTTTCTAATTGAAGCCCAATGGGGTTCTGCTGGCTTGGATAAAAGAGCACCAATCTGGGCTAGTAAATCTTGTCCCTCTGGTAACCACAAACGCACTTAGTCCAAGTCTTCTTGTCTTTTAAAATTCCGATGCATGGTTTGGATTCGCCGAATCGTGCCCGTCTTCGACCGCATCAGAATGGATTCGGTGATCGCACAATCGCGGGTGTACCGAACGCCTTTGAGCATGTCGCCAGCCGTGATCCCTGTCGCGCAGAATTGAACGTGACCCGAGGCCAAGTCCGTCGTCATCATAATCCGATCAACGTCACCGGCAAACATTCCTTGCGCCCGTTCTCGCTCAGCATCGTTGGACCATACAAATCGGGCCTGCATCTCTCCTCCGTAGCAAAGGGCGGCTGCGGCCGATATAACGCCTTCTGGCGCGCCTCCAATGCCCATTAGGGCATCAACGCCCGACTCGGGGTCGAGGGCCGCTAAGGCGATGCTGAGGTCTCCGTCGGAAATCAGGTGGACCCGTGCCCCGGTCTCGCGAATTTCCTTAATCATGTCTTGGTGGCGGGGGCGATCCAGGATCCCGATGGTTACCTCGTCGATTCGCCTCCCTAAGCATTTGCTCATGATCGTGACGTTTATGCGGGGAGGCATGGTGATGTCGATAGCGCCTTTACATTCCGCACCGACCACCAATTTGTCCATGTAGCAGTCGGGCGCGTGGAGGAGGTGCCCCTCGCCCTTGACGCAGCCCGCGAGAACGGCGATGGCATTGGGCATGCCGTTAGCGCAAAGGTTGGTGCCTTCGAGCGGGTCAACGGCAATTTCGACTTCGGGGCCGTTGCCGGAGCCGACTCGTTCGCCGATGTAGAGCATCGGGGCTTCATCCATTTCACCTTCGCCAATGACGATGCGACCATTGATGTCGAGTTCGTTAAGGGCACTGCGCATACCTTTGCAGGCGGCGTCATCGGCTTCGATTTTTAGTCCCTTCCCAACCCATCGGGCGCTAAGGAGGGCGGCGCGTTCGGTTACGCGGAGAAAGTCGAGATGGGGGTTTTTGTTAATGATTTTGGACACGTCGTTGTGATCCTCCGCACCTCGACGATCAATGTCGAGATACGGAAATATTGATTGGCTCAGTGTATCAGATTGTCAAGGTGAGGACGAGATAGGTGTACGAACGCCTGTTTCGCTGTTCATTATTGCGGACCTATTTATCTTAAGCTTGAAGCTTGTGGCTCCGTAGTTTGTCGCTCCTTTGCTTTTCTAATAGCAAACTACTCTTACGCCGACGCCAGGACTGCGCTTCCCGTAATAATCCCCAA
>JAYVXG010000653.1:0-3339 GCA_043785475.1 Armatimonadota bacterium | reverse complement strand
ATGATTACCCTTTTAACCGCTACGCATTTTGCGCACTTACTTCTTGGCTCAGAGCCACAAAATCCGAAATTGAAATTCGGAAAATACCAATTTGAATTCAGAATGCCCGACGGTGGACTTTATGCGCAGGAGCAAACCGACGTCGAATTCCGCGTTGTCGATACAACTCAAAAAGATCCCGTGGAAGCGGGATTCAAAGGAGTAGGCGCGATCGATGCTAGCGGGACAATCACCATGCCCGCTATGATGGGAATGCCAATGGTAAAGCCCAATATTCATCGGGAAGGCGTTCCCGGAGACTATGGCATGGTCCTCTTTTTCGCCCATGGTGGTGAGTACAAGATCGACTTGAATCTCAAGATTCCGAATGATACACCGAAGCACATCTCCTTTCTTGTGAAAGTAAAAGATGAGCGTGCCCACGCAGCCAATACGGTTGCGCCATATCAATTAAAGCTAGTACAGAACACAAAAATGCCGATGGCGGGCACCACAGTGCCTTTGTCCTTTCAGATCGTCGACACCAAGACTAAGCAAGTTCAGACCAGCTTTGACACTGCGCACGAGCGCAAATTTCACCTCCTAATTGCCAGCAAAGATCTCAACTAGTTCCGGCACGAGCATCCAACGATGGACGCAAAGGGTACGTGGAAGATAAGTCAGGTCTTTCCGGCGGGGACGACATACTTGATCTTCGCCGACGTGGCTCCGAGCGGAAAAGGGTCGAGAATTTTGATGTCGAAGCTGGTGGTTGGTGGGCCGAAGCCAACGTGGAACGCAAAGTTGTCGTTGAATTCGATCGGCATGGACCAAGGTCTGCGGGGCACGTTCGGGAGTGAAAAACCGATACGAATTGGACAAAACTCGATCGTCGTGATCAAGCTGACGGATGCAAAAACGAAGGCGGCCACGGGAATAACGGAGAATTACCTCGGCGCGGTTGGACATCTAATGATTTTTTCGCAAGACGGATTGACTGCCGTACACAGCCATCCGGCTGAAGACGTCGCTTCCCTCGCTCATGCAAAAACTGGCGTCGTGAAATTCAATGCGCGCTTTCCCAAGTCGGGACTTTACAAAGCCTATGCCCAATTCCAGTGGCGTGGCTCGGTGAAGACTCTCCCATTTACTATCGAGGTCAAAAAATAATGCCCTGGCCAATTGCCCTTGTCGTGCTCATTTGTTGCGGAATTATCGTCCGAACGATGCTGCGCAAGGCGGGAATTGGCACCAAAAACAACAAGCCTGACTGCGGATGCGGCTCAGGTCACAACTGCACAACAAAAAAAGATTAAAGGAACAAACAACATGAAAAACACACTCAACACTCTCGTCATTTCCGCCGCCACAATCTTTACGATTGCAGCCATGGCGAGCGCAACTCCAAACCAAAAGGGTCAATCCTGTTGCCTAAACATGATGGCCATGCAAACTGGGAAGGGCACCAACAAGTCAACCGCCGCCAAGCCGGCCAAAGGCGTCCAGAGAGCCACCATCACTGTCAATGGCGGATACAGCCCGTCCATGATCAAAGTCAAACACGGCATGCCAGTCGAGTTGACATTCGTCGGCGGAAAGAATATCGGCTGTGGCGGAACAGTGATCTTCAAATCCTTGAAGATTAGCAAGGAAGTTGCCGTTGGCAAATCCACCGTCATCAAGTTCACCCCGTCCAAAAAGGGAGAGATTCCTTTTACATGTGGAATGGGAATGCTTCAAGGCAAGGTGGTGGTTCTGTGAAGAATCTCCTCGGCATTGCCGTCCTTGTTGGCACCCTCGGAATTGCTGCCACTTCGGCCGCTCATGAAGGTGACTGCCCATATTGTAAGTTGAAATTGGTCCAGAACACCAAGGATCAAGACAACGAAGTGGTGGTGAAGTTTGGCAACAAGCGGATCGAATACCGATGCGTCTATTGCGTGGTGAAGGATCAAGCTCGGTATAAAACGGACTTGGTCGTGTATGCCCCAAGCGAGAAGGTCGGTGAGCCAGTTGTTCTCAAGCGAACAGCCGGAAAATGGAGCGCTCCAGAAGGCAGCGTCTTCTTGAATACCTTCACCAAGCACGCCAGTTGCGCAGAGCTGTCGCGGGCGTTCTCAACCAAGGATGCCTTTGCCGCCTACGCGAAGAAGCACGGTGCTGAAACCGCCAAGCCACTCAACTTGGACGAGTTCGTCACCCTCGTAACGAAGCCGGACAACTAAGGATCGACCATGCCACTCAGTCTTGCTCTCTCCCTAACGATGCTGACTCAATTGAGTCAGCATCTCCCAACGATGCCTCCTAATATGCCTGGCTGGATTGCCAGCCCGGCGGCGGACATGTTGTTCTACAAATCCGCACCTTACAATTGGAATATTGATCGGATGCCCGCCTTCGCGAAGGATATGTATGCCACTGGCGTTGGGCACGCTATGGCATACGAGGCAATGGTAACCGGAAAAGCACCCGAACTGGAGACCAAAACTTTCGCCACCATTGATTGGGTGTTGCGGCATCAGCCGAGCATGCCAGTCGACGAAGGTGCGATCTCACCAACATTCCAGCGTCGGTATGGATACCTTGAAAAGGTTTTCGATTGGGCGCACTTGCTGCACTTTCAGGTCATCGACGTGTTTATGCACCGCGGATGGACCGATGCGCAAAAGGAGGCTGAGGTTGACCGCCTTTGGGCCAACTATCAGTCCCAACCTTTCGCGATAACCGGGCTTCCGATGAACATGGATTTTCTGGATAGCTTCTCCTACAGTGGCAAATTCCGCAAAGAGTATCCGAAAGTGAACGGACTCTTTTGGGGATATCACTGGCTTCAGACCGTTAACTACGACATGCTATATCGCATTCCACTTGAGGACCAACCGCCGCAATATAAGCTTATTGGTGATCGGTACCACCAGACGGAGCTGTACAAGACGGACCGGGAATTCATGCCAATGAGCGCAGAAATGAGCCCTCGATTTTCAAAGAGATTTCACAATATTGCAAATTCGTTCGATAACCTTCACATGCTTCACGATAACGTGAACGACATTTTGGCCCAGCCGACCTTGACCGAGCGGCAGAAGCAGGACCAGGTTAAGATCGCGATCTATCGGGTTCTATCTTCAACGCACCAGAAAGAAAAATCAGGCGGAGGTCAACCCGGAACTCTTCATGATCATCGCCACCCTTACGGAATGCCGGGGATGGGAATGATGAAAGGAAGCGACGAAGACTCGATGTTTATGGCCGGAATGGGTTGGATGGATATGAGCCAATGCTCTCACTGCTCCATCTCGCTTCCCGATTCAGGACCCTGGGGCGCAACGGTCTCGGCGGAGAGTTGGACCATGACCGTCC
>JAYVXG010000652.1:0-10783 GCA_043785475.1 Armatimonadota bacterium | reverse complement strand
CCGGCAAACATGATTTGCGTCAGCTAGTTTTGCGGACTGCTTTAACCTATTTAGAGCTTGATGGTGCGATCAAGAAAGGGACGCCGTTCTATGCGGAGTATGAGTTCAAGCCTACCAAGACGATGGACGACATATTCGGTGCGTTTGACGGCACGCCGGGAGCTTTTGTGAAGGACATCATTCGCATTGCGAAGAAGGGCCGGACGTGGGTGAACGTAGATCCGGAGAAGACTGCTAACTCACTAGGTGTAGAACGAAGACGAGTTGTGAAAGCACTCGAAGTGTTGCAAGAAAAGGGGTTTATCGAACTTCGCGTTGCGGGGGTTCGAGATCGCTACACCAGGCTGATGGGGCCGAGTAAAGGGGATCGGTTGGTTGCGAGTCTGGTCGAAAAATTTGAGCGTCGGGAGAACGCCGAGGTTGATCGGTTGCAGATGGTCGTTGATTTAATCGAGCATCCTGCTTGCCAAGTAAATGCCTTGGTTGGATACTTTGGCGAGGTTCGAGAGTTAGCGTGCGGGCACTGTAGCTTTTGTACGACGAACAAGGTTGGCAAGATCGCGTCGGGAGAGCCCCTCCCCAGTTGCGCGACGGTCATTTCACCGGATCAGTTGAGGAGTTTGCGAGATCGAAATCCTCTAGTTTTCTGTTCATCCCGTCCGATCGCCCGCTTCTTGTGTGGCCTTTCGGGCCCTGCGTTCACGAAATCGAAATTGGGGCGAGATCCGCTTTTTGGTATATTGACTGCGTATCGATTTCAGCTGGTTGAAGATTACGTTAAAGAGAATTGCTAAGGTTTTTTGACCTGCACGAATAGAAAGGAATATTACTACCTCAGATTGTTAAGGCTTGGTAAACTCAGCCCACCCCATGCCAAACGGTCAAACCATTGTCAAGATATTTGCCACCACGGGTTCAACCGATATTGGTACTGGAGTCGAAACGGAAATCCGCAAACGGATTGGGGCTCGAAACAAGGATTATCGAGTTGACCACGGTGGGCATACTGTCAGTTTCTTTTCAAACGAGAACATCGAGGTTCAGATTGACAATGTTCGGGACCAGATTGCGCTGGTTATCCATACTCAGAACCCACCCGTCAACGAAGGCGTGATCGAGCTATTGGCGATGCTGGATGCCATCAACAATGCGCATCCCCGGCGAACCTACGTTGTGTTCCCGTATATGCCGTATAGCCGGTCAGACCGAAAGAATAAACCCCGAATATCGGTCATGGGCCAAAGATTGCCCGAAATTTTGAACAAGGTCATGCGCGTTCAACGCGTCATGCTACTTGAACCGCACAATGGTCATATTAAGCAGTATTTCACCCCGACTGCCGACGAGGTTCCGGTCGTGCCACTGTTGGTTCGCCACATTCGCGAAGTCTTTCTCAAGAACCTTGACCCGAGAGATTGCACTTTGGTTTTTGCCGATGCGGGTGCAGCAAAGCGATTTGAAGATGTACCGGCGCAGCTCGGACTTGATCCCACATACATCTACAAAACGCGATCAGACAACTCTGAATCACCGACAATAAAGGCGATTGCAGGCGTGGTCAAAGACCGTCACTGCTTCATTTTGGACGACGAAATCTTGACCGGAAATACCGTGTTTAAGGATGGCGACCTCTTGAAAAGCGCAGGCGCGGCTTCGGTTCGAGTCCTCGCCGTCCACGGAATCCTATCCGATCAACGACTTAGCTCACAGGAGTTGATGACAAAGTTTGATCAGTCGGCGGTCGATGAGTTTGTCCTCACGGATTCGATTCCGTTAGCTCACAAAATCTCTCTCGCCCCTCGAAAGTTTACGATCTTACCGATCGCGCCGCTCATCGGCGAAGCGTGTGCTCGTCTGATTTTGGGCGAATCACTGAGCGAGTTACACCGTATCGACGTTTAGTTCCGAAGCATGAGCGCATCTCGGTAGGTTTTGCTGTTTTTTGGGGCAAACATGGCTACGTACCAGTTCAAAAAGGCCTCCCTTTGCGGTTCCACCAAGATGGTTACTTTCGGTGTGCCTTCGGTAATGCGTGTCACACCCTGGTCGTTCACATCGAGGTGGACCGATTCTTGCCGTCCGAATTTGAAGCCCGTGCCCCAGGCAACGGCAACCGGATCGAAGAGGGTTGGAGTCCCTTTTGCGTCCCAAAGTTGCTTAAGCTCGTTGATCGCTGCAGTCCCTTTTGTATTGTAGGCCGCCAGTTTTTGTTGTTTTTCGCCATCGAAGGCCATCATCGTTGTGACCTCGAGGCCGGCGCACACCACTGGAATACCGCTGTGAAATAAGGTTCGAGCCGCCGCTGGGTCGCAGCGGATGTTCCACTCCACATTGATTGGAGACTTGTTGTTGTAGCCGACATAGAACGAACCGCCCATGATCACGACCTGTTTTATCTTGGTTGTAACGTCCGGATATTTCTGGATTAGGTCGCCGAGGTTTGTAAGGGGACCTATCGCGATGACCGTAATCTGCTTCGGGGAGCGGTCGATTTCCCGCTTCATGAATTCGATGGCTGGCTGGGTCTTCAATGACCGCGCCGTAAAAGTCGAAGCCCAATTGAATTGGGGCCGATGCTCTAGGGTCGAAAAACGCCCAGCAAAAACGGGGACATCATTACGATCGAACGCTTGCAACAATTTTGCCGCAACCTTCGCTCGCCCAGCAGTGTCGCCAAAGGGCGTCGTGACTCCGAGCAGTTTGACGTTCGGAATTTGGAGCAGCAGACCCACGGCGTAAGCATCATCGATATCATCCGCGATATCGGTATCGAGGATGACTTTCTGCTGGGCTAATGCGGCACTGATTACGAGCGGCAGGAAAAGCATTATGCCGCGAGTTTACTCTCCGTTTGTGATTTGCGGATTCACCAATTCTAACGTGTACACGCGACTTTACTGAAGGTGCCTAAAATTGGTCGGTCATGAACTCAACGCCTTTTCCGGGCCGCGCTTCATTAGGGTCGACGAGTTCCAAGCCGACTTGCGCTAGACATAAATTGAGTGCACCGGAATGCGTGAGGGCGCATCGAATCTCCCAAGAATTCTCCCAAGGCGAAAGACATCTCCTTACGGGCGGTCAAGCTACAGGCTGATCACCGAGTTGATGCCCATGAACGTCGACGGGGCACGGCGCGAAATCGAGCAGATCGTCTCGCAGATGAAGGGTGACCCCAAGCGGTTGCCGTGGCAGCAGGCTATTTGTGCCGTCATTTTTCACCCATCCGGGTCTCAGGAGAGCGCCGCCGACGGCCCCGGCGTTTCTATTGTTAAGTTCAAACGAAATCTTTCCTCCGGCAAAGCGGCGATCGGCCAGAGCTTTGGGCGATTGATCAACGTTTAGCCTGATCCATCGAGCCATTTACAGCTCCTGCACCTCCCCTATTGGGAAAGGGCGGCAAGCTCGACGGCTACCAATCTCTTCTCCGGCCAACCCGTCGGCGCTGCCGCCAAGGATCGCTTGAAGTAAGACTTTGCCGACTTCCGATCCCCTGCAAAGAGCCGCTTCATCCCAATGTAGTAGTTGACGCTGGCCTGCTTCATCGGTATCGCATCGCCTTGACCGGATAACTTGAGAATCTTGGCTTCCGAGGTCAAGCCGCCCAAATAGGAACTGATGTCCCTCAGCCAGCGATACGGAACGTCTTTCGATACCTTCCTTACAAGTTGCCCTAATTCTGCTGTCGCCGCTGCGCCCTCGCCCATCTTGGATCGAGCGACCCACATCTGAGGCTCGGAGCCGAAGAGTGGCGGGTTGTAGGTGCCAAGCATTAGATCAATTCGGGCGAGCGCAAACTTCTCCCAGGTTGCCCGAGCACGTTTCCAATCCCCAGCCTCGGAATATGTGAAAGCGAGTTGGCGGCAATTCTCAGCTTGCACCGCTCTCATTCTCAGGAAATCCGTGGCGACGCCTAGCTTGGGCCCCATGGAAATCGCCTCCTCATAGTCATTCGCAGCGCCCGATAAATCATGGGCGCCGCGTCGGGCCTCTGCACGCGCGGCATAGGCGAGAGGGTCCTTGGCAAAGAGACCATTGTGTTTGATGGCGGTGTTGTAATCCGCCACCGCCTTCGTGAAATCGCCCAGCCTGCTTCGCATCGTCGCGCGATCAAAGTAAGGTTCGGCAGTATTCGGCCCAAGTTCGATAGCCTTGTTCCAGTCCGCAAGGGCTCCCTCCCAGTCACTGTCCGCAATGAGCTTGGCGTGCGTGCTGTAAGCGAGATAGTTTTGAGGACTAGCTTTTATTGCGAGCGCGCAGTCCTCGATTCCCTCCTGCAAGTGTCCGCTGGCGGCCTTGGCCTCGCCTCGGATCATCAGCGGTCCGCTCGCCCATGAATCAAGTTGATCGACTCCAAACGCCTTCCCATGACCCCGCTTCGCTTCGAGGTCGATCGCCCGTGTGGAATCCGCGATTGCCGACGCGAAGTCTCCATTTTTAAGTTCGTACTTTGCCCGGAAATAGTGGGCCAGCGGGTTCTCCGGCTCCAGATTAATTTGGCGGCTGACGTCGTCGATTGCCCTGGCAAATTCTAGTTGGTGAAGCCAATACGCGCCACGCGCATCGTACGATTCTGGGTCTTTGGGATCGAGCTTTATCGCCTTCGTTATGTCGTCAAGCGCGCCCGGATAATCGTTCAACGCAGCGAAGCAGTTGGCTCTTTCAACGTAGGCCCGCTTGTTTGTGGGGTCCACGTTAAGCGCCCTGGTCATGTCGTCGGCCGCCTCCCTCCACTTCAAGACATGGGCAAAGTCGAGCCCCCTTCCGAGGTACGCCTGATTGAGGGCCGGGTCAATCTCGATAGCCTTCGTGTAATCGGCGATGGCGTCGTCGTAGTCATGGCTCCGGTCGGTTTTCTGGAGGTCCTCGAACTTCGGAAGCGGTTTCATGATCACGATCCATTCCTTGGCCTTCGCGCGCCCCATGTAGGCGGCGGTCGACTTCGGGTCCAGCTCGATCGCGGCTGTGTACTCAACGACAGCGCCGGCAAAATCACCTTTGCTGCGATTCGCGTCGCCCGCGGCAACGTGCGCCGCGGCATCTTGCCCAAAAGCGGCGGAGATGATGAATAGCGGCGCGATCAAGAGCGATAGAAAATGGGGCCGCATGGTTCTGCCATTATAGCGCGTTTGGACTCGGTGGCATCCATTCCACCAAGCATAAAAGGTGTTCGTGGTGATTCCAATATCTCGGCACAGCTACCTTACGGGCCTATCCCCGGTTTCCGCTTCTTTGAGCAAGCAGACTACTCGCTAAGTCGTGAATTTGTTCTTTGTCATTTGGCTTCCTGAATGTTGCAGAAAACCGAAATGTCTGATTTGGCCTAGGTTTTGGGGAGCAGGTCAAGTCCGTAATACCGCCATAGTTACAAGAATTATCGCGAGAAAATGTGTATTTGAGCCTATCAGAACTGATCGGTCATGAAGAGTTGTGGGATGCCGGGGAAGTTGTAGCCCATCAGGTACATCGGCACTGAGAGCGCCCCGACTGGTATCTCCAGTTGGTCCGTCATCGATGCGAGCCCCAGCCACTCGGTACCCAGCGGGATCGGGAGTTTCTTTTCTGGACTCGAGAGCAGGATTTCTCGAATCTGCCCATTTTCGAGACAGAAGTAGCCGGATTTGTGGGCAAAGTTCTCTCGAAATTGCCATTTCCAATACGACCACCGTTGAGCATCCCTTTGCAACCGATCGGGATGGCCGAACGACCAGTTGTTGTACTTCAACTGAAGTTCGTTCAGGCCCAGAGTTTCCAGGTCAATTTCCAGCGGAAGCGATACAATCGGCCCCCTCACCACCCGGTCGATGCCCTCAAATCCGGAGGCCTCGTATATGCGAGTGTCGGCGGCAAAAAGCAGGGCTGGTCCCTCCCCGGCCCTCTCCGATTCAACCAAGACTCGGCTTAGCAATTTTCGAGCATGTCCTTCGCGTTGACGTTTTGGCGTGGTCGCCACGCCCGCAATTCCCACTGACTTTCCCCAACCAAACGCCAACGGTGTCGTCGTGAGAATGCTTATCATTTCGCCGCCTTCGAAAAGAGCCCACTTTCGGTTTAAATCAAAGAGTGGTTCTTCCTTAAAGAGGCCTTGGGCGCGGAAGAAATCGAGATCAAAAACATCGCAAAGAATTTTGAGAAAGATGTCAGTCTCATTGAGATTAATCGGGCGAATTTCCGTCATTTTTTCGGAGGAGTTGCGTAGGGCGGGCGTGCATCAGGTACATATCGAACGGTAACCCGGACCTTAAGGGACTCATTAACGTTTTCATCTTTATAGTCGGGATGGTCGTCGATGCTATGCAAGATAACCTTTGAGATCGTGTTCCCTTTGTCGTCCACTGCCTTTGACTCAACTTCTTCGTCTTGAGGTGATTGCTTGATAGAGGATAGATTGACGGTGACTTGGACTTTTGACACCTTTTGAACCGCACTGGACGGACCGGTGACATAGACCCAGTGAAGCGAAGGTTCACTCGATTCCTCATGCAGCCCGAACTGAAGGCTGCCGGTTCTGGCAACGATGACATCAACCTTTTTTGTGATCAATGCCTCAATCTTGATTGGGACCTGGATCGAAGAATTGCCTAGGAGCTCTCGCGAAGAAGCGGGGAAAACGATGATCGGATAGCTTTTGGAGCTAGGGACAGCGCCGGTTAGATCAATAATGGCGGTCGTGGTTTGCTTAAGGGCTCTTCTCAACTGGTCCGGATATCCCACCAAGGGGAGCAAAACAGATTGTGGGATTTCGGTAATGACGTACCTGGTCTCATCGAGATTTTTGGTGGTGAGTGACGCTCTGACCGTTTCTTGGGCAGGTTCTTTTTTATTATCGTTATATACGCTGGCCCACAGCAGGACCGAGGTAACGAGAGAAAGGACCGCAAATGGCACGTTGACTTTGCTCATTTCTTCACCAACTCTTTCCGCTCCTTTTTCCAAACCCTTTTTGATGGAGCGTCGGTTTGGTCATTTTGTGTGGTGCTTGAAATAAGAAACTCTCGCAGCTCCGTGCTACTCGAAATGACCATGAGTTTGCCTTCTGTCGAAACTCGAATGCTTCCTTTCTCTTCACTAACAACGATGGCAATAACGTCATTCTGTTCGGTCACGCCCAGAGCAGCCCGGTGGCGCATGTGCAAATTCCTTTCTAGCTTCGATTCACTCAACGGCAACCGGCACGCAGCAGCAAGGATGTTATTTCCTCGGATGACGACGGCTCCGTCATGAAGGGGGTTTTGTCCATAGAAGATTGAACCTAGTAATGAGGTCGTTATTTTAGCGTTGAGCATGACTCCGTTTGAGGCGATTTCATCCAGGTGTCCACCAGTTTCGATGACGATAATGGCACCGATCCGGTCCCTAGCCATTTCGGCAATTGCTCCAACAATTTCTTCCACCGCTCCTCGGTCAAGATTTTTCTCATGACCGACTTCGGTGACGCTATCGGGAAACCAACTCACCTTCGTCAGGCCTTCAAGTGCCTGGCGCAACTCCGGAAGGAAAAGGATTGCGAGTGCAACCGGCCCAAGAATGGCAGCTTGGTGCAGAATCCAGTTAACCGTCGTTAATTGAAAGAGATCGCTGAGAAAAAGTAATCCACCAAAAACGAGCAGACCCAGGAGGATTCTCCAGCCACGAGTACCACGAACAAGCATCAAAAGACGGTAAATGATGAACGCGACAATGAGGATATCGAGAGCCACGGTCACTAAAGAGCGCGGGCCAAGGTCCTTAAAAACGTGGAATACAGGTGGATCAAACGAGAGAATATTACGATTCTATCTGTATTTGAACCCAAAAGGCATCAGACATTTCTATAATCTATTAGTCCATGTTACGCGGCGACAACTCCGACCAAGAAATTTTGCGTCCCTTAGACGAAATCCGAAAGGATATTGACCTGATTGACCAAGAGTTAGTGACCCTGCTTTCACGTCGAACTGACCTCGCAATTGAAGTCGGCAAGATCAAGGGGCGAGACGGTAAGCCTTTCTTTACTCCCGAACGGGAACGTGCTATCTACGAGCGATTGTCTGCAATCAATCCTGGTCCGTTGCTCCCAAAGCAGCTAAAATCGATTTATCGGGAAATCATTTCTGCGGCAATCGCGGCGGAGAAACCGCTAACGGTTGCCTATTGGGGACCACCGGGAACTTACACAAATATGGCCGCCCTCCAGACGTTCGGCGGAAGCACAAATTTAGCCGCGCAGGACACCATTTCGGATGTGTTCAAGGCGGTTGAGAATAACAAGGCGGATTACGGCGTGGTGCCGGTCGAGAATTCGGTTGCCGGCGTCGTGCCCGAGACACTGGACATGTTTCCCCAAACAAACGTTAAGATTTGTGCAGAGACCTACGTTGCCATCGATCATCACCTCGTCAGCACTCTGAAGGATTTGGACCAAATAAAGACGGTATTTGCCGGACCTCAACCAAGTGCTCAGTGCAAGCGGTGGCTGAAAATGAACGTTCCTTCCGCTGAAATTGTTGAGATGGCTCCGACATCGAAGGCCGCTCAGGCTGCCTTGGACGATCCAACGGGTGCCGCCATTGCAAATTTTCTGGGCGCGGAAATGGTCGGCATTCCCATACTTCAGGAACACATCGCGGATAATCCTCAAAATCGAACACGCTTTTTGGTCATCGGATACAACGAACCGGTCAAGACGGGACGAGACAAGACGAGCATCATGTTCAATCTGCGGAACCGTCCAGGTGAGCTGTATCGCGCATTAGAAGCGATGTATGAGCACGGGGTGAACCTGATGATGATCGAAAGTCGTCCGGCTCCTAGGGCGTCGTTTGAGTACATTTTTTACACCGACTGTGCTGGGCACCGAACCGACGATAATCTGGTTGCCGCGATCAATCGGTTGAAGGGTCAGGCGTTGGAGACGACGGTTCTCGGTAGTTATCCGTTAGCTGAACCGAATGGCTAAATTACTCCAAATTCGCTATACTGCGGGAATCAAACCTTCTCGCTTTCTGCCATTCGTTCTCGGCTGCTTCCTCACATTCGGAGCGTTCGCACTTCATAGCGCAGTTGCTCACGGCACTCCACAGGGGCTACCAAAAGGATTTCCTTTTGGTAAAGACTAACGCGGAATTTATGATGATGGGTCCTACATCTACGTTGTTAAGTTCGGTTCAACAGAAACTCTTATGATTAGGAAAAACAGCGCTCACTGTGAAGGAACCAATGGTTCAATGATTCCGGTTGCCTTCAAATTCTCGGGCACCAAGTGCGAGCCTGTCCGTTCAAAAGATTGGAAACCGTGACGATCAATCTGCCCTCTTGAGCCAGCTGAATACTCAAACGGTTGGAGAAGTGGCGGACAGGGAGGGATTCGAACCCTCGGAGGCTTGCACCTCACCGCATTTCGAGTGCGGCGCACTAGACCACTATGCGACCTATCCGAGAGAAATTATGACGCAAAACGCGCTACTCAGAATAGAAACGCTTCGACTCCCTCATTTTTTTCTGGATTTCGTCGATGGTATATGGCCCATCGAGAATCTCACCGTGACGAATGTAGAGTTGGTCTTCATGCGGGCCATTGACCAACGAGATCGGATAAATGACACTAAAAGGGAGGCTTTTTGCCAATTGGTTGCCAATTTTAACTCGATTTGGCCCTGCGACCATGACGGCAGAGTTATCAATAACATCAAAGGCAGCATCGTAATAGCCGGACGCAAGACAATTTGCCTTTCGCATAACTGAGTTGAGCCGCGCCAAAATGCCTTGCGTGAACGCAAGAAACTCTCCACGGGAAGTATCGGTTTCGGCGGTTACAGAATAGCAGTATGCCAGTCGGATGGCCTGAGCATTGAGTGATTCTCGACCATGGTCAGCAAGATTTGGAAATCCAGCGTCGAGGACAGCCTCTTGAGTTGCACTCACTGCAACATTGTCGAGAAGACCGGTCTGGCTATCTTTGAATTTTGAAAGGGCGAGTTTCAGGGCTGCTTCCCCATTGCGGAGGGGATAGATATTTCCGGTGGCTGCATACTCGGCGAGGCCGCAATCGGCCACTGCTAAATAGCTTCCAAGCCAGCCTGGTCCGAGCTGTCGATTTCCGTAAATCTTTGCCACAGAGCTGTTGCCTAGGGCTGAGTACACTTGCTCACCAATCTGCATTGCCTTGCTAAAGAATCGAACATCATCGGTGTATCTGTAGAGTTCGAACAGTCGAGCGGCTAGGTAGCCTTCTACGGCGATATGGTCGGGTTCGGATAAGCTGGGAGAGTGCTGAAGTTTTTCCCGAAGGATTTGTCGAACTCGAATGAACTCTGGATCGGTCAAGGCGGATAAGGCGGCGAGCGATCCAATGTCCTGATCTGGGCTTCGAGACTTTGTAACAAACGACATGAGTATCTTCGAATCTTGGGGAGTCAAAAGTGAGTCGAGCCGCCGCTTTGTGAGACTCGATCGTTTACTTCGCGAGTCGAAAAGTTGGTCGTTCAACCGGGAAGTGCTAAGGCTATCTCCATCTAAGAAATCGGTTATGACTTCATTTCCAATGTCTATTGCTAAGTGTTTTAGTTCGGGAAGATGACTGGCGCATCCAATCTGGGCAATGACTTGGGCGGACAATGCGTTATGAACCGAAGATTTTCCCGTATCAATCAGGTTTAACTCTGAAGAAACTCTCGCTTCGCGAAAGAAACCTCCATCAATGGAATCATAGAGAGGTGTCAACGCAATTTGCTGGATCGAAGCTGCAGCCATTTTTATGTGACCAAGCTTGGCCATGAGCCGCCAACCTAATGGCGAAGCTTTTGTT
>JAYVXG010000651.1:0-3345 GCA_043785475.1 Armatimonadota bacterium | reverse complement strand
GATTGATACCAACGGGTCTGAATATCATCTTTTCACCAACTCCGTCCTCATGGGCAACAAATGCTGGTTGGCTAAACTGAATAACACGAAAGGTTGTCGAAAAACCTACACGCTCCTCGAACTTGGATCGATGAGCGGCGACGCCAATAACGTACGCATGATCCGGCCCAAAGGCTTCCCAGATTCGCCTAGGCCCGTCATCACGAAAGATCGATTGCTGATTGCCACATTCGGCCGATATGCGTATGCGGCATACGATCTCAAGCGCAAACCGAGTGACAAAGATTCCTTGCCAATTTCCAAACTCTCTCGATTCGTATTTGTTGGCCTTACCGACACTCCCAATCAAACTGACTTTGAGGAAATCCTGAAAGAAGATCCCTTTGATGTATCCGATCCAGAATTACTGAAATCTGACCTTAAGAACCCAAATCCTAAGGTCCAAGAAATGGCAAAGAAACTCCTCACAAAATTGTCATTGAAAGCCGGTTCCTGACCTTAACTTTGGACTTTGCCGAATCGATGGAAGGCTATTTCCCCATTTCCGACGACCTTGCCCACAGCACTCGCCAAAATATCTTCGCTTTCTCCGGGCGCACGATTCCACTCAAAATTCTTAAAAACGCACCAAACCGGTTCAACAACCAGCAAACCGACCCCGCGATGGCTCCGTGATGAATTCTAAAATAAGTTTCTTTGCCCAGGTTGTATCGAGCCACTGCTTTCCATCGCGAATCGACGCTCGACGAACCTAATTCGTGAACGACTTCGGCGTCCCGTACATACAAGATCTGACCCTTCCGAGATAATCTCAAACAAAGATCGGTGTCTTCGCAATAGAGAAAATACCGTTCATCGAATCGCTCGTCCGCCGATCGACGAACCATAATGCACGCTCCCATGACCTGGTCGACTGCCGTAACCGGTTCCGATTGAACCAGGGCGGTTCGCCAATACCCTCGCCCAAACCGTCTTGCCATTGCGTCCAAAAACGTCTGCTCAAGAAAGACTTTACCGAGCGTGAGCTGTGCCGCAACCGACTCCTGGAGAGAGCCATCGGGATTGAGAAGTTTCCCTCCCGCGGCAATCACCGATTGATCTTGAAAAACTTCGATGAGTTTTTCGATCGCGCCCGGTTGAGCGTAAGCGTCGGAATTGAGGAAAAGAATGAGTTCGTTTTTTGCACCATCAATGCCCTGGTTATTGGCTTTTCCGAATCCTACGTTACTTTCGTTTTCGATCAATTGCACTCCGGGAAACTCCGATTTAACCATCTCCGACGAGCCATCCGTGGAGGCGTTGTCAACTACAATCACGTCGTACCTTTCCAAATTCAAGCAGGAAAGGCATTTTCTGAGCTTCTCCTTTGTGTTGAAGCTCACAATGATAATGCTTAAGGTTAGCGACAATTGATCCAACGATGCTACAATAGCAGATTCATGGCAAATCAAATCCAAGTTACGAAAGAAGGCTATGAAAAACTCAAGAAAGAACTTGCAGACCTTCAAGGGCCGACCAGAATGAGAGTGGCTGAGGCGATTCGAGAAGCAAAGTCTCATGGTGACCTTCGGGAAAATTCGGCATATCATGAAGCAAAACTCAACCAAACGAGACTCGAAAGCCGAATCAATGAACTGGAAAAGGCCGTCCTGCACGCAAGAATTGTAGAACGATCAGAAGTCGAGACGGGCTTTGCGCAACTCGGTTCAATTGTCACTGTCTTAGACATCGAGTTTAATGAAGAGATCGTGATCACCTTAGTCGGTTCCTTTGAGGCCGATGCATCCAAAGACTTCGTTTCAATTGGATCGCCCCTTGGTGAGGGTCTCGTCGGCAAAGCCGCAGGCGAAACAGTTGAGGTTGTTGCCCCGGCCGGAACGTCCAAATATACAATCATAAAAATTGAAGGCTGACATGAAGAAGTGGGTTGGAACGCTCGGATTGATTTTTGGAGCATGCCTGGTGAACGGGTGTTCCCCGTCCGATGCCACCGCAGAAGTGCCAAACGTAAACAAGTCACTGAGCATTTTAGTGCCAGAGTACACCGACCTAAGTAAAGTCCGGCTGCCAAACGGCCGAAGATACGTTTGCCTCGGCGACACCGAAGAAAAGGCAAGTTCGGTATTTCCTCGGCCGAGTCGAGGCTTTCCTCTCGAAGACAGTGTTCCAGGATTACCCGCCGACTTCAAATCGAAAGGATGGGAAACAACCCCCGAAGGATTTGGCGTGATCCTCCATGACGACAGAGTCGTCATGGCCATGCACCAATACGAGGGAATTGAACCGGACGAATTCGCCACCTTGCTCGAAAACGTAAAGACCATAAACGGGCTCGATCATTTTCAGTCGGTAACCCAAGATAAAGCGGAGTATTGGTTCACGAAGTTAGGAATAGACCTCCTCGTCATTTCGAGAGTTCCCGGAGTCCGGAAACGATTCCAAGTAACCATCACAATCGGCAACGAGCATATTTTTGACACCCTCGGGATTCTTAAAGACGTTAAGAAAGTTGACGGGCACCCGAGTAGCGGTAAACATGCCTCGTAGTGCCATTGTCATTCCCGCCCGTATGGGAAGCTCCCGTTTTCCCGGCAAACCGCTCGTTGATTTATGCGGAAAGCCCATGATTCAGTGGGTTTATGAGCGTTCGGTGGCTTCGGGCGTTTCGGATCAAGTTTTGGTTGCGACTCCTGACCAAGAAATCCTTGATGTGTGCGCATCTTTTGGCGCCCCTGCGATTCTGACGCGAGCGAACCACCCGACCGGCACCGACCGTATTGCCGAAGTCGCTGAAAAGGTTGTGGCCGATGTGTACATCAACGTCCAGGGCGATGAGCCACTCATCGATATCGAAACCATTAGGGCCGTCTATGACCCATTTATCGAACTGTCCGTGCGGATGGCGAGCGTTTACTCTGTCTGCCCTGAGAGCGAAGTAAATAATCCCGCGGTGGTAAAGGTCGTCACCGATCTTCTGGGCAATGCGCTGTACTTCAGCCGTCACGCCATTCCGTTCCCTCGTGCGCCCCGTACAAGCTCACTCAAGAAGCACATTGGCATCTACGCGTATCGCCGCGACGTGCTGCTCGAATACCCATCCTGGAGCCAGACTCCGCTCGAACTCAGCGAAAGCCTCGAACAGCTCCGCTTCCTCGAACACGGCGTCGGAATCCGTATGGTTGAAGGACAAGGCTCCATCGTCTCAGTCGACACTCCAGAGCAAGCCGACGAAGCCCGAAAGTACCTTTTGTCTGGAGGCTAACGCCACGGCGACCAAAATTCCATCTACCTCCCCCAAGAAGAACTATAATTAATGTCCCGCCATGCTCGCAGATAAATACGAAT
>JAYVXG010000650.1:0-3349 GCA_043785475.1 Armatimonadota bacterium | reverse complement strand
GTGGGTTGGATCAACGGTCTCTCCAGGCTTCAACAATACAAATGAAGCGAGCAAAAGATCCTTCGGAAGTGTTCGTTCAAGAGCCGACTGCGGAGACGCGATGATTATTTTCGGTTCTTGTTCAGCGAGTGCTCGCAACGCGCCGAGACGATCTGATAAAGCCGTATGCTCGGGAGTCGCGTCTTCAAACAGGGCCGAGGATCCACTTGGAAGTTGGAAGATTTCACTGTGCGATACTCCGCAAAGTTCCAATTTCGCTTGCCAAGCCAGAGCCCGATCATAACTGCCGGTTACGACCAGCATCTTTCGCTTTTGCTGCAAGTAAGCGGTCGCGACAAAGACCGCCCGGGCTTCATTTGGGAGACTGCTCCAGCAGACGGACCCAGATTGATTCTCGAACGGTTCAGAAACTAATTCGGTGACTTGGCGAGCCCAACTGGCAACGCGCATTGGAGGAAGTTTACCAGGGATACGGTGTGGCACTGATACAGCCGGGAGGAACGAGCGGGTTTATCAGTGTTTCTTGTGATCGACAATCAGGGAGTAAAATTGCACCATTATGTCAACGCTCGAATCCGTCATGACCCATTTGAAATCAAAAGGAAAAGAGTCCTTTCTCAAGACCTACGTCCGTCACGGAATTCCTGCGGATCGAACCTTCGGAGCTAGCAACGCCGACCTCAAGGTTATCGCGAAAACGATTAAGGGCCGACAAGATCTAGCCCTCGAGCTTTTTGCGACCGGCAATTTCGACGCAATGTATTTAGCTGGCCCCATTGTCGATGGATCAAAAATGTCTCGCGCCGAGTTGGAATCGTGGGCGAAAGGCAGTCATGGAATCTCGACAATTCCCAACTACTCCGTCGCTTGGGCAGCGCTGGAAAACTAGGCGGGTTGGGATTTGGCCCAAGAGTGGATCCTCGCCAAAGATCCAATGGTTCAGTGCGCCGGGTGGTCCACATTGTCGGGATTCGTTACGGTTAAGGCGGATTCCGACCTCGATTTGACGAAAGTCAATTCTCTTTTGGACTTCGTGGTCGAGAATATCGATTCCGCCGACAATCGACCAAAGTCCGCGATGAATACGTTCGTTATTACGGTCGGCTCGTACGTTTTGCCGCTCCACGAAGCCGCCCTTGGCGCTGCAAAGAAAATCGGTGCGGTAACAATCGATCATGGCGACACGGATTGCAAGACAAAGCTCGCCACTGACGCAATTTCGAAAATGGCAGCCAGTGGCAGACTAGGCGTCAAACGCAAGACCATCCGTTGCTAATTTGTGCCACTGATCCGCGACGAAGAATGAGGAGCTTTTCAGTGTTAGAAACCTGAAGTTCTGAGTCAAATTAACCCAACTATAACGAAAATTAGTTGTTGAAATTGGATTACAATCTAAAAGGTTGTCGGCAGGCAAGCAGGAAATATGTTAAGAAATTGGTACCGATACTTTCTAGCCAAATTCGTTGAGCTACCCAATGAGGCTGCCAAACCCCCAAGGTTTTCAATCGTGTCAGCGGTCGTTCAGGGCCTCGCATTTACGATTTCAATATATTTACTTGATGGCATCGCTATGCTTCTAAATTTGGATATGGCAAGACCATTCTCGTGGAGCATCATGCTTTGGACCACGATTCCTGCAGGTTTGATTGTTGAAGGATATGACTTTGTCAAAGAACGAAAAGTTTGGAAAGCGAAACACAGCAGTTTAGTTGATCAATGAGAGTCATTTCGGCTCGACTCTAAATTTAGATTCCAGTGCTTTGCCAAGGTTGGCTTGCCATATTTCGCTTTGGGTGGCTTAAAAGTGTTCCGGAGGATCAAAGATGGTAGCCAGGGTGTCATTGCTGGAATCAAGCTTCAGGCGCAGATTGGGCCAATGACCCCTGGATAGTTCGAAACCGTCCCAAGTCCAAGGTCGCTTGGCACTAAGTCTGCATTGGATCGACTAAGAGGAGCGGCCCCGGCAGTTACTGCCGCCCTCTTCTTCACTTTTACTTTAGAAGTATCAACTGTATTCTTCGCCGCTACCCTTCTCTCCGCACTCCGCACTCCGCACTCCGCCTCCGATCATGGTATGATTTTTTCGTTAGCGGCTTAATAAACCGCGAACTCAAAAATCGTGAAAGAACAGCTACTTTCGGACAAGGCAGTCATTAAGGGCAGACCATCTCATTTTACGGGAGCATACGAAGATTATTCGCTCGTCGATATTGTCTGGGTTGTAGAGCATTTTCAAGTCTCTGGCGTCATCCACGTTGCGCCATTTCCTGGTCGCGGAAACATCAATCTTCACACCTACGAGGTGGATGCGGGTGGGAGTGAATACCTCCTCCAAAAGGTCAACACCGACGTGTTCGCAATGCCCTATCGTGTTATGCAAGGTATGGCATCGAGTATCAAAGCTAAAAGCGATTCTCTCGCCTTAAATCCGGTGGAAGGATGGGTTCCGATTGATTTGGTGCCCACTAAGGCGGGAAAAGCGTTTCTCGACCTCACCGACGACCACGGCTGGTCCGTTTGGCGCCTTATGGTTCGGATTCCTGATTCGTGCTCATACAAGAGCCTAAGCGAAATCGAATCGCGCCAAGAACAGCTCCGGCTGGCTTCCGAAGTCGGTCGCGGCCTAGCGATCTATTCTGATTTAACCAGTTGTATAGAACCACACACTGTCGAAGGCTCTCTCCCTGGGTACCGAGACACAGGGTTGTATTACCGCCAATTCCACTCGGTTACCGCCGGAAACCGTTCTTTGGGAGATGCAGCGGCCTTGCTTCCCGATGATCCAATCCTCCGAACTTCGATGGGACCCCACTTCCTTGTTGCGAGTAGCGACGAACAGTATCAAACACGGCTCAACGATCCCGACCTCGCACCGTATATCGCTCTCGTCCGTGAACAAGAGCCGTTTGCAATGGCGCTTTGGACGGCAGTAGCCCAGGGCCGAATCCGGAATACGCTCATCCATGGCGACACCAAGATCGAGAATTTCCTTTTCGATACCAACACCGGATTAGTCAAAGCCCTCGTCGATCTAGACACGATCATGCCATTTACTTGGCTGGCCGATTGGGGCGATATGATCCGGTCCTTGGTCAATGTCGCCGGTGAAAAAGAAACCGACCTCAGCAAAGTCTCCGTCGATGAAGACGTCTACAAGGCGGTTGCCGAAGGATTCCTAAAGGCTGCAACTGAAATAACCGATCAGGAAGTCTCGATGATGGTTCCTGCCGTCCAAGCTATCGCGCTTGAACTTGGTCTCCGGTTTCTGACTGATTACCTCAAGGGTGACACCTACTTCAAACTTGCTCCCGGCGATCCCGAAGACCTGAACCGAACACGGGCTATGGTC
>JAYVXG010000649.1:0-3362 GCA_043785475.1 Armatimonadota bacterium | reverse complement strand
ACGTCGAGGAATCTCAATATTTACGGCTGTACATTGGCTATCTGCGCAAGAAACTTCAGGATGGCGCTTCGTTCATTTTGAATGAACCTGGGGTTGGTTACCGGCTGTTGGTCTCTGAGCCGCCCTCGAAACTTGCTTAAACTTGCCGCCCTGGGCTGTAAGATGGAGGGACGAATATGAGGAGACTCCTTGAGTTCAGCCTTTGGCAGTTGCCCCGATGGATTCCGTATGTCAGCGGGCTGGTTTTGGTGGCCCTTGCCACTTTTCTGCGCTTCGAATCAATGCCATTCATCGAAGAGCGGGGCTCTTTGGTTTTTTACACCGGCGCGGTGGTTTTCGTGGCGTTCATCGGCGGCTTTGTGCCCGGGTTGCTGACGGCGACGCTGAGTGTTTTGGTCGCCAAGTATTTCTTTATGCCCGACCAAGGGACTTTTTCGTTTCGGGATCCGGTCATTCGCGATTCGTCCATCAGCACGTGTCTCAGTTGGGTGCTGATTTGCGTCATCTGTGAATTGCTTCGCGAGATTGCCCAGTCGTACCGGAAGGTGGCTTTGGAGCGGGACACCCAGCGAGATAGCTTGACGGTGATATTGGACGGAATCAGCGATGGCTTTTTTGCGGTGGATGCCTCGTGGACGATCACGCACTCGAACAAGTCGGCGAAGCTTCTGGTTGGGGGCGATCGGGCCCTTGTTAATCAATCGCTATGGAATTTTTTCCCGCCCGAGCACGAGGTCTTTAAGCAAAAGTTGATTGAAGCGAAAGCGCTGAATATGGTG
This sequence comes from Armatimonadota bacterium, assembly GCA_043785475.1. Classification (GTDB taxonomy): domain Bacteria; phylum Armatimonadota; class Fimbriimonadia; order Fimbriimonadales; family Fimbriimonadaceae; genus Fimbriimonas. The sequence continues at coordinate 2,583 of JAYVXG010000649.1, read as the reverse complement.
ATCACGCTTGATGTTCCGGAGCGAGGAGGCGGGGCGCGGTGGTTCCAGTATCGGGGCTTTCCCGAGGAGCAAGGGATGTTGGTATATATCCAGGACATAACGGAGAGGAAAGTAATTCAGGAACGAACGGACCGAATTATTGCGGACGAGCGTCATGCCCGGGGTGAGGCGGAGCATGCCAGTCGGCTACGCGATGAATTTGTGGCTACCGTATCGCACGAATTGAGAACGCCATTGGTGTCGATTTTGGGTTGGTCTGAGCTTTTGCAGCGTCGTCCGAGCGAGGATGATTATTTTCGAGAGGGGCTTGCCGCGATCGAGAGCAGTGCGAAGCAACAAGCGAAGTTGGTTGATGAACTGCTTGATATCAGCCGAATGAGTGCGGGCAAGGTGCCGATGAATGTTGAGATGGTGCTGCTGTCGGTGATTATCGAAGAGGCATCGCTGGGGTGCCGGTTGGCGGCTAAGAATAAGGCGATTCAGCTTGAAATCGAGACGCCGCAGCAGGATGTTTTGATTCGTGGTGATGCGGGACGGCTTCACCAGATTGTCACGAATTTGATCACGAATGCGATCAAGTTTTCGCGTCGAGAAGGGCATGTGACGGTTCGATTAGTGAAGGAAGGGCAACTGGCGATCATGACCATTGCGGACGATGGTGAAGGCATTTCGGAAGCCTTTTTACCGTTCGTTTTTGATCGGTTTCGGCAGGCCAACGCCACGACCACTCGGTCACAGGGCGGGCTCGGGTTGGGGCTAACAATTGTGAAGCACTTGGTTGAGCTTCATGATGGAACGATTTCGGTTTTGAGTGAAGGTGCGGGCAAGGGTACGACGTTTACGATTACGTTGCCGATTGCGCCGACTTTAACCGAGAGAGACTATCGCAAGACGGTGCTTGATCCTTCGACTCAGCCGCTCTCGAATATTCGAGTGGTGGTTGTGGACGACGATGAAGGCACTCGCGATCTGGTCAAATTGATTCTTGAGGAGAGCGGGGCGGAGATTGCGGTGGCGGCGGATGCGGAGTCGGCGATGCACCTTTTGGAGGTTTTTCGGCCCGACATTATGGTGAGCGATATTGGGATGCCGGGGATTGATGGGTATCAGTTTATTGCGATGGTCCGAGACCTTCCGGACGAGAAGTGGCAGTCGATGCCGGCGGTTGCGCTGACGGCGTTTGCGCGGGAGCAGGACCGGGAATTGGCGTTATCGGCGGGGTTTAACGCGCACCTTGCGAAGCCGGTGGAGTCTTCGGTTTTGGTTCACATGATCCAGCAATTGGTGACGGGTTAGCGATTATTTACCAGGTTGATTTCATTTCGGCGGCGGCGAGGAGTTCAAGTTGCACGTCCTTATCGAGGAATTTGACGCCAATTTTGCGATCCTTGGGCGGGATGTTGGAGGGGGGAAGATAGGCGCTGAGGGAGGTTTCTCCTTGCATCAGGAAGATTTCGACGGACGAGCGGTCAACGAGGATTCGGACCTGAACCTTTCCGTTTACTGAGTAGAAGGGGGCAGATTTGCCGAGGAACGAGATCGAATTATCTGCCGGGGTAACGACCAGGTCGTGCCCTCCGATGGTGATGTGAATCGGCGTATTGTGAATTAATTGGAAGGTGAAATCAAGATCGTAGATTCCCCCTTTGAGCTTGGCGAGCAGGGCGTTTGCTTCGGCGACGGTATGGGGGCTCGAGAGAATTTTGTGATTGTGCAGGGCTTCGATCTCTTTTGAAGGTTGGCGAAGGATGGTGTAACTGTGCCCTTCGTGAGCCAGTGTGAGGTCGCACGGGACGCTCATTTGTTGATTAAATGGGGTGTTTGGATAGGGGCCGGGGCCGTTGAGCCACCCGATCTGGATTCGGCGACCGCCCGCGACATTGTTGAACGTTTGGGAGGCATAGAATTGGCCAAAATCGAGCATACGCGGCTCGGTTTCGTTACGGAACGTTTTGCCATCGAAGGAGCCGACGAGGTACCGACAGTTGGCGGCGTAGAAGACCCATTTGGTTTCTTTGCTCCCTTGAATTGGCATCTCGAATAGCTCGGGGCACTCGGCGGAGCCGGGCAGGTGGAGGCGACTGAGCCCGTGCCACTCCTTGAGATTTGGCGATCCGTAGAGGCCAAATTCGTCGCCATCGATATAGATGACCATTTTCCATTCGTGGGAGGGGGCGTGCCAAAAGATGCGAGGGTCTCGGTTTTCGCCCTTGACGTTGTTGAGGACCGGGTTATTTTTGTAGTGGCTCCAGGTTCGGCCCTTGTCGTTGCTGTACGCGAGGCATTGAGTGAACGGGTTGCCGGCGGCGGTGAACATCGCAACCATGGGCGGTTTGCCGTTGATGCCAAAGCCGGTGGTGTTGGCGTGGTCGATATCGGCACTGCCCGACCAGTTGGCGCCGAATTTGTCGGGTGAGACGGCGATAGGGAGCTCTGTCCAGTGGAAGAGGTCGCGGCTGACGGCGTGGCCCCAATACTTTGTACCGCCGTGGATTTCGCCCGGTGAGTATTGGAAAAAGAGGTGATATTCGCCGTCCGTAAAGACGAGGCCGTTGGGGTCGTTGAGCCAGTCTTTTTTCGCGC
>JAYVXG010000648.1:0-3377 GCA_043785475.1 Armatimonadota bacterium | reverse complement strand
CCCGTCTTGAAACTTTCCCGATGCTCTCCCGCGAATCCGTGGTCAAGGTCTTATTGCGTCCCTATCAAGCGAAAGCTCTAGGGCAGATCTTTGCGTGTAGAGATCGGGGGATTCAGCGTGTTTTGGCGGTTATGCCTACGGGCACCGGAAAAACGACCCTCTTTAGTGCCCTGATTGGCGACATATATAAGGAAACCAAGGCTCCGACCCTCGTGCTTGCCCACCGAAGGGAGCTGCTCGAACAAGCGTCGGCGAGAATCCATCTCCAGAATCCGAAGCTCAAGGTCGAGATCGAGGCAAACCTGAAAGAGCGCCCGAGCAAGCAGCATGTTGTCATTGGCTCGGTTCAGTCGCTTGGCAAGAAAGATAGTGTGAGGCTTGGCTCGTGGAAACCGGGATGCCTGATCATCGACGAAGCCCACCACGCTCCGGCAGACAGCTACCAAAATGTTATGCGTGGGGTAGGGGCGTACGATGGAACTTGCTTTACGATTGGGGTGACGGCGACTCCGCATCGCATGGATAATCGACCGCTTCACGGCGAGGAAGAAGCGATTTTTGAGGAAGTTGCCTTTACCTATACTTTGCGGGAAGCCATAGCCGATGGCTGGCTAGCGGACCTTCGAGGTTTTCGAATTGCGACGGGGGTCGATCTTAGTCGCGTCCGAATCGTCCATGGCGACTACAGCTCGAAGGCGTTGCAGGATGCGGTGAACACCGAAAGTCGAAACCGAACCGCATTTGAGAACTGGGTCGAAATCGCCAAAGACCGCAAGACGATTGTCTTTTGCACCGGCGTCGAACACGCAAAAACTGTCGCGAATCTATTCCGAGAGGAAGGGTTTTCGGCGGAGTCGGTCGATGGTGGGATGAGGATGGATGACCGGGCAAGAGTCATGAGCCGATTTGTCTCGGGCAAAACGCAGGTTCTGGTGAACGTCGAAATCGCCACCGAGGGCTTTGACGTTCCCGACGTCGGGTGTATTTTGTTGCTGCGCCCGACAAAGAGTTGGGCCTTGTTCTGCCAGATGATCGGGCGAGGGTTGCGAGTGCTTCCCAACACCATCGAAGGACTCGCCGATGCAACTGCCCGTCGTGACCGCATAGCAGGCTCGGCAAAAGCCGACTGCATCATCATTGACGTTGTCGACAATGGAAAACGCCTTTCTGCACCGAAGCCAGAGAAGGAAAAAGAGGATGAGACTCCGTCGCTAAGCGGAGTGGTCGGACTGCCTGATGATTTTGATCTCGAGGGTCATACATTGCTCGAGGCGATGCAAAAGTGGGACAAGCTCGATCCTCGGGCTCAGGCTCTGCTGTTCCGCCGAAATGTCAATTTCGACGACCTCGATGCCTCGCTCACCGCGGTCGACATTCTTTCCGAATTGACTCCGCCCGACGAGGTTATTGGCATCAGCCAGAATTCTTGGATGAAGGTTGGCGAAGGGCGGTACCTATTGGCGTGCGGTTCTTCAAAACTCGAAGGACATCGGATGGCGGCAATCGAAGAGGACGCGCTGAGCTTTTACCATTTGGTAATCACATCGTCCGTTCGAGATCCAATCGAATTTGAACTTGGACGAGATATCGGCGAGGCATTTCGACGCGCAGACCGAAAGATTAAGGATGTTTGGCCGTTTACCAAGGGACTGACGATGGCGATGACGGGTTGGCGTCAGGACCGAGTCACCCAGGACCAAAAAGAAGCCTTGCGAGCGATGGGTGTCGAAGAGAATGTCGTGGCGATGCTGGATACCGCCGGTCAGGCCTGGACGCTCTTGGAGCTGAAGAAGCGTGAATTGGCGAAACTTTAGCCAAGAAGCAGTTAGCGAGGGAAACGGAAGAAGCAATGGGATTCCCCGACACTTTATTAGCCGATGGCGACCTTGGTCGAGCCGAGGGGCTAAATTTTGGCGATGTACTGTCGAGACTCGGTCCGAGCATCTAATTTTGAACCTTGTCACCGCTGTCGCTCCTCGTGCAATGGCTTGCGGTCCAAAGCCTTAATATCTCCCTAACTGCCGAGGTAACTAATGATCGGATTCCTCTTCCTGAGGGTAATTCAGACTACACGTTTAGTACTGTTTCCCTGCTTCTAACGTTCCTTTTGAACTCACGATTAAGGTTTAATGAAGGTGCAGCGTTATGACCCCCGATAAAGGTTTCAACTTTTTCAGAAACTTTACGGTCTCTCCGAGCGATTCGGGAGATAGACTCCCTGGCAATAAAAATTTCGCCAATTTCGCGTGGTTCTGCCTTTTTTTCAACGTTATTGTTGTCGCCTTTGGGGTCTTCCTTCGGGCTTCGGGCTTCGGTGACGGGTGCGGAACCAATTGGCCCCTTTGCACGGGAGACAAAAACCCAGCGAAAGGCCCGTTTGCGACGATAATCGAATCGACTCATCGAATTTCCACCGAGCTCGTTGGTCTTCTGGCAATTATCATGCTGGTGTGGGCGATCCGCTCCTTTACCAAGGGTCATCCGGTCAAAAAATTCGCCATCGGCTTCGCCTTCTTTACTTGCGTCGAAGCCCTCGTTGGTCGTCATCTGGTCATCCACAGCCTTGTCACCGACAAGGACACCGTAGAGCGTGCCATCTGGATGTGCGTCCATGTCATCAGCACATTCATGCTGCTGGGTTCAATCGCCGCCGCCGCCCTCTCCGCAAGCAACATTCGGCCGATGACCCTAAAGAGCCAAGGCGCGGTTGGCTGGATGCTGGGATTCGGATTTATTGGCACCATGCTCTTGGGAGTCAGCGGCGCAATATCCGCCTTCGGACACCAGGTTCGCCCCGATGTCGAAGGGCTTAGTGAGATGCTGAAGCCAGCCGCGTTTTGGGCGAGCAAGCTAGCCGTCGCGCACCCAGTTGGTTCGGCATCCATCGGGCTGTATTTGTTGCTGATGGGCACCATGATTCAGCATCTGCGCCCCGATCCATTTGTCAAAAACGCTACTCGGTTGGTCACGGGCATACTCGCTACCCAGCTAGCCGTCGGTGCCATCAACATCTTTTTCCATGCACCAATCGCGCTCCAGATGATTCATCTGGTTCTCGCCGACCTCAACTGGATTTCTGTCGTCGTTCTTGCCGTTGCTGCATTTGGAGTGGGTATCGAATTGGTCGAGGCGCGCCCTGCGCCGGTTGAAGCCGAAGTCGCTGAAACCCTAAAGGGGCGAGAATTGGTCAAGGCATACATAGCCCTAACGAAGCCGAGAGTTATCAGCCTTCTCCTGTTCACGACGATGACGGCCATGGTGGCGGCGAAAGGGACGTGGCCCGGAACGGCATTATTCCTGATTGTTAGCGTTGCCGGCTACATGGTTGCCGGGGCCGCGAATGCGATCAATATGGTCATCGATCGGGACATCGATCT
>JAYVXG010000647.1:0-3380 GCA_043785475.1 Armatimonadota bacterium | reverse complement strand
GGCCTAACACTGTCGGTTTGAACATCAAGCTCAAATTCGCCATCTTCATTGCAGGCAGCACTCGATCTCCCGGACCAAATGGTCCAACCTGGTTCCGAAGTTCGGCCCCACATCCTCCATCCATTTGGAATTTCTTCAATTTGGAGCCTTATTTGGACTTCATCCGCATCAAATTGAACTTGGGAAACGGTCCCCCGAGCAAGACCAAGGAGGGGGCGTGGATGAATCAGCCGTGCGATAAAAAACTTCTGAAAACTTGGGGGCATAATTGCTTTTGCCGCTGAAATCGAAGTTTCAGGTGCTTCCTGCCAAGGTTGTACCAAAGAAGCGTGAATGATTCGATACTGCTCTGAAACAACCAATTCCTCGGAGGATAGGTTATCAAGAAAGGCATCATTGCCTCGAGCTAAGTCCCATAACTCGGCCAACCGTACTTCATTAAGATTCATTCGCATGTTCATACACTCAGGAGGACTTCACGTCCAAATTAAATTCATTTTCAAAATAATTGGTCGTTATGAGGGATTGCCGAAGGCGTTCTATGCAACGAGATCGAGTGGGTCCGATCGATCCTATGGGTATGCCAAGGCGGGTTTTGACTTCGTCATAACTACATTCAACGTCCGAATAAAGAAGCGAAAGTAATTCGGGGCACTTGCCTGGAAGTTGGCCGATTATTTTGCGAATCGCGTCCGATTCAGCCGCCGCTACAGTGATCTTTTCAATCGAAGCGTCTTCGGACGCTAACAGTTCGTCGAGATTTTCAATCGCGTCCAAGGCAATTGTCGACTTGTCTCGATTCGATCGATGCAATCGAATTGCTTCTCGGGCTGCGGTCGTACCAAGCCACTTGGGAAGCGCAACTGCCGATTCGATCCGGTCCAAATTCTTGTGCAAAATTAGAAAGACTTTTTGAAAGATGTCTTCGGCATCTTCATTTCGAAGGCCGACCCGATAGATTGAAGACCAAACAAGGGCTTGGAAACGGTCCACGAGTATTCCCCACGAAGCCGAATCGCCAGCTTTGCACTTCCGAACCAGGATATCTAAATCCACTACAGATGGTTCGTTGGCCATACGTTTTGCGAGTATATCATAGGCATTTTTTGCTTCAAGGGTGGTCGTCGGATGTTCTATTTTCACAAATTCGTGTTCTAAGTGGCATATTCCAGGATTGTTGATTCAAAACCTGGTTAAACAATCATTTTGACTACTGTATTTTCCCACGATCACGGGTTCTTCTACTAATTGTACAGACAATTTCCCGCTAAAGAAAAGATTTAACATTCTGCGAAATTAGTGTTTTGCCTTCTTGCTACTCCATGGCAAAGAAGGCAATTTTTTTATGGAATCCGTTTCCAGTGTCCACGAGGATGGAAGGTCACCATGTACTTTTCGCGGGTCTTGTCCAATTCAAATGGCGGCTTCATTTTCAGCCAATCATTAAGTGCCTCCATTGGTCCAGGACCATGCTCTCGAAGGACGGGGTGGCCGAAGACATTGGTGTCCTCAACGACCAAATAACATCCTGGCGTCACACACAGTGCCCACGCGTCGAGTTCTTTTCGAACGTGAGCCTCGGAATGATCTGAATCGAGGACCACCATAACTCGTTTGCCTTCAGCACGTTCCTTAACTTGCGCAATGATTGTTGGATCAATAGACGAGGCAGTGATGAAGTCCACACGTGGATGGCTGGGCAGGTTTGGTTGCGGTTCTATGTCTATGGAAATGATTTCGCCTTCACCCAGCAAGTCAAACAGCGATGCGTAGAACATCGCGCTGCCGCCGTCAAATGTGCCCGCCTCAATAATCAGTTGAGGGCGGGTTTCGTAAATAATTTCTTGTTTGATCCACAGATCGAATGGAATTTGCTGGACCGGGGTTCCCATCCACCGAGTGTTCTTCCACGTTGTATCCCGCCGATGAAAGTAGATCAGTTTGTGAAAAAGCATTATCGTGATCGGGGTCAGAACCCGCCAGAGAGCGGCATTGAGCTTGAGGCGGATTCGATGGAGCACTCCCTATTTTAACCATCTCGGATGCCACAATGTCTCAGCTCGGCAAGGAAGCACGTTTTTGAGCTTGGTATGACCGGCTTTCATCCAATGATCGGGACTCTGGTCAAAGGTAAACTTTCCAACAATGACATCGCTGGTCGGACTCATCCTTTCCACCATCCTCGTACCAAACAAGAATGCCTCCATGGCATTGTTGTCATACGCGAATCCGCTTGTTGGGACCGACGGTCATGGCCACACTTTCCCTGGTCCGACCGTCCCTTTTGGCATGGTTCAGCTAAGTCCAGACACCCGCACCGACACGTGGGACGGATCGTCCGGTTACCACTACAGCGACAAGAAAATTCTCGGGTTTAGCCATACACATTTGAGTGGAACAGGAGTCGGATGCATGGGCGACATCATGCTCATGCCTGAAGTTGGCGATGGCCCCGCAACTTCGGCATTTTCCCATAAAAACGAAACCGCTCAACCGGGTTACTATAAAGTTTTTCTTGATGATCCAAAGGTAAAAGTTGAACTCACATCGACCGCCCGAGCTGGGTTCCACCGGTACACGTTTCCACAAAGTGACAATTCGCACATCTTAGTCGATCTAATCCATGGCATTTCAAATAGCCCGATGCAAATGGGCCTCCTAGTCGAAGATGACCACACGCTTTCCGGATATCGACGATCGAATGGATGGGGTGGCGTCCGAACCGTTTATTTCGTTGTTCAGTTCAACAAACCATTTGAAAGTCTGAAGATTGAACAAGACGGCAAGCTCATCGAAGGCAAGCAGGCCAATGGCAAAATCCGAGTTTGGGCGAACTATAAAACGACCGCGGGAGAAGTTCTCGAAGCGAAGGTCGGAATTTCGGCAACTGGTACCGAAGGAGCTCGGCTCAATCTGGCGACCGAAATCCCAAATTGGGATTTCAATGGTGTGAAGCGAGCCGCCGAGCAACAATGGGCCGAAGCCCTTGGGGCGATTTCGGTCGAATCCCACGACCAGGGCGTACTAAGAACTTTCTATTCAAACGCCTATTTGTCGTATATAGCCCCGAGCCTGTTCAACGATGTCGATGGATCGTATCTCGGCATGGACCACAAAGTTCATGAGAAGGCAATTTTTCAGAATTACTGCACCTTCTCCCTGTGGGATACTTACCGGGCCCTTCACCCTCTCCTCACTATTACGCAACCCAAACGAGTCGCGGACATGACCAAGACCTTAATCACGGAGTACCAAGAATCCGGATTGAAGACAACTCCGATTTGGCCACTTTGGGGCAACGAAACCTACTGTATGATTGGCTACCACACCGCGCCCGTCATTGTTGATGCATTCCACAAAGGACTACTTGGACCAAATGC
>JAYVXG010000646.1:0-3392 GCA_043785475.1 Armatimonadota bacterium | reverse complement strand
GAAATAAGCACTGCAGGCAGGGGCCATTCGGAGATATGGTTAACACATGGCCATCAAACTTATGAACACTCGCCGAGACAAGCATCTTGCCGTGTCGTCGACAGGCAGCGTTCAGCAAGAACTTAACCGAAAGCGAGTCGGTTCCATCCACGACCCAATCGTAGGAACTCACCAACGAATCTACGTTTTGCGAAGTTAGCTGGTCCGGATGCACTTCGACCCTTATTCCAGGCTGGAGCCGAACGGCAAACGATGCTGCTCGTTCGATCTTGCTTCGTCCAACGTCCTGAGCCTGATAGATAACTTGACGATGGAGATTTGAAATGTCGACCTGATCAAGGTCGATCAAACCTAACGTGCCGACTCCCGCGCCGGTCAAATAAGGCAATGATGCTGCACCAAGTCCACCGATACCAACCAGCAACACTCTTGACTTTCTCAGCTTTTCTTGGCCATCAAGACCCACTTCGTCGAGCTTAACTTGGCGTCGAAAATATTCTTGATCTACTTCACAGTTCGGAGTTACGACATCCGCCCCAACCCAGCCAGAGTCCCCTTCCGCATACGTTTCCTTTTTCCAGATAGGAACACGGAATTTCAACTGATCGATGATCCATTCACACCCCGCAAATGCCTCTCGCCGATGTGGTGCAGCGGTCTGAATAAGGACTGCCGTCTCTCCGATTTCCAGAACTCCAACCCGGTGAAGAACCGCTACATCGAGCAATCCAAACCGCTCGATGGCTTCGGCAACTAAAGCATCGCCCTCTTTTTGTGCCAATTCGGGATACGCTTCGTATTCCAAGCGTTTCACTTCTCGTCCATTCGCATTGTTTCGGACCTTCCCTTCAAAAGAAACGAATCCTCCTGCGCCATCGAATACTCGGGGAGAAAAGGGAATCGATTGCGAAGTCAGTTCGAACAACCGCTAACCTCCCGAAACGGGCGGGATCAGGTCAATCTCATCGCCGGCAATCAGCACTGTCGAGTCCTCGACAAACCCGCCGTTGATCGCAGCACGAATGAGCGGAGAAGGAAGTCTCAGGTTACGTATCTCAACCAAATCGTCAACGAGCTCGCGAACCGTTTTGCACTCGGTATCAAGAGACTCCATGGACAATCCCGATCGGTCTCTTAAAACGGCGAAATAGCGCACCTTAACCTTGATCATTTTGGCCTCCAAGGCAAGTCGGCATACTGTAAGACTTCACCAGGGTTGAGATGGGCTTCGTCCTTTGGAATCCTGGCTAGTCCCGTCGCAACTCCCAGCCCAGCAATCGCATGGGAACCGACCGTGCCATGAAGCACGAGATTTGGTCGAGAATCCCAATTAAGGACAGCGGGGACAAACTCTTCCCGACCGGGAGCACGTTCAAAATCGTGGGAGAGAGGGAATGGGTGAAACACCAGTTCCTCGCCTAGGAAATTGGCAACAAAGAGGCAACACGTCACTAAGGCAGACATCGGATTTCCGGGAAGCCCGATCCACGCTTTGCCGTCTTGTCTCGTCGCAAAACCGACCGGTTTTCCGGGCTTAACCGCTACCTTCCAAAACATCATCTCGAACCCGCAGGCTTTAATAGCGGCGCGGACGTAGTCGCGATCTCCAACCGAGACCCCTCCTACCGTAACCAATAGGTCATGCGTTGAGGCCAATTTGTTCAAGATCTCGATCGTAATCAATTCATCATCAGGCACGGTAGCCAATGTCACGTCGCACCCAAATGATCGGAGAATTGGGGCCAAACCATACGAATTGGATTCGTAAATCATCCCGTTTTGGTAAGGTTCACCCGGTTTGAGAAGCTCCGAACCAGTGCTGATGAGTGCAACCTTCGGCATCGTTTTTACGGGAACGCATTCCAATCCTTGCGAGGCAAGCGCCGAGAGAACCGGAGGCGTCAAGCGCGTTCCGGTCTCGCATAAGGTCGAACCACGGACAAATTCTTCTCCTAGATGACGGATATGTCGGCCAGGATTCACCAGCACGTTAGCGTGAAGTCGATCGCCAATGATCGAACAATCCTCCTGGGCGATAACGGCCATTGTTCCGGTGGGAACGAGCGCACCGGTGAAGATTTGGAATGCCTCATTTGGCTTTACACTCTGATCTGATGAACCCGCCGCCGCGACTCCAACAACCTGCCAAGGACCTTCCAGGGACCCTAAGGCATAGCCATCCATTGCGCTATTCGAAAAGGCCGGAGAGTCGAATAGAGCGGTAATCGGCATTGAAAGCCGTTGCCCAATTACGCTGCTGAGAGGAACCTTCAATGAAGCATGGTTCCATCGATTGGCACGGATGATTTCAACCGCTTCATCGTACGAAATCAAGTGTGGCCACCACCTGCCAGCATTCCTTTCGCGTGCAATAGCCCCGGAAAGATGGCGTGAAGGGCGTCTTGGCAAGCTCTGGGCGAACCAGGAATCGCGACAATGATCGATGAACCGGAAACCCCAGCGACTGATCGACTGAACATCGCCGTTCTCATCCTATCCTGACCGTACTGACAAAGAGTTTGGACAACCCCAGGGAGTCGGACTTCCAGCAACGGCTCTATGGCTTCGGGAGTTCGATCTCTTGGGCCAATTCCAGTTCCACCGGTTACGAGAATCACGTCCAGCTTCCGTTCGATCCAACCGCGAACGACCTTCTGTATTTCGTCGATTTCATCGGGCACAATTTCCTTCAGAATGCCGTCCGCGCCCAGGTCTCGTAGGCCGCTGACCAGGATTTCGCCACTACAATCCTCGTAGGCTCCTGTCGCGGCCCGATCACTAACAGTCAGGACTCCTGCACTCCATTCTCTATCGACAGAGAAGTCGCTCTTTCCTCCCTTCTTTTCGAGCAGGCGAACGGACACGATCTCCATGTCATCGTCGATCATCTTCAGCATGTCGTAGAGGGTTAGAGCCGCTGCGGCCGCTGCCGTCATCGCCTCCATTTCAACGCCGGTCTTGGCGACCGATTTCACACACACATCTACTGAAATTCGATCGTCAAGCAACTCAAAATCGACCCCTACGAATTCGATAGGAATGTTGTGACAATACGGAATCCATTCGGTGGTCTTCTTTGCCGCAGTGACGGCAGCTGCCTTTGCTATGGAAAGAGGATCGCCCTTTGGAACTTTGCCTTCACGGATCGTCGCTAACGTTGAAGATGAAGCTGTTAGTTCAGCCCGGGCCCTGGCTATCCTCAGAGTGCTGACCTTAAATGAAACGTCTCTCATCCGCCGATTTGCACCATGCTCAATTGGTCGAGTTGCTTCCAATTATCCATTGGAGGATGCCCAGCCCACTTCTTGGAAAGGTCGGCGCGAATAGCCGCCACAATGTCGGCATCGGATGCGTTTGAACGAACCATGTCTCTTAAGCTTGTCTGATTGGGA
>JAYVXG010000645.1:0-3398 GCA_043785475.1 Armatimonadota bacterium | reverse complement strand
TTGACTCATCGGGCAAAATTGCTGATGCTCGTTCAGGCTCTGGTTTCGCTGATCACCGTAGCTCTGGTGACCGCACGGGCGGTCAATATTTTGAGCTAACCGACGGTTACGCAGACGAGTCACATTAGGAGCAGAATTTCTACGTATGGCCCACGTATCCGATATTGCGAGGATACGCAGCAAAGACTAAGGCGAGCAGGGTACTTTCACCAAGGGAGCCGCCGAAGCAAGGCATGGAACTGCAAAACAGCAAGGTTAAGCAGGAAACCGGTCAGGTAATTTCAACCCAATAAAGGCTGATTCCCGGTCCCGGACTCCCAACTCGAAGCTAGTCCTCTACTTCGCCGGATGATGAATTAGCTCACCCGCAGAGACTCGAATATTGAGAATATTCGACTTCGGAGGCAAGGGGCACGTCGCAAAAGCGGTGAACGCGCAAGGAGGATTTACCGCCTTATTGAAATCCATGTCAACCATGCCGTTAACCGGTTTCGGAACATTCAAAAAACGCCCTGGCGGATAGGTCATTGTTCCACTCGTAATATCCTTGAAGTTGAAGAACAACGTATCGCCCTCATCTTGAGCATCTAACCGGCACACTTTTCCGTTCAACGTGAACTCGACATAGCCGGGAAGCGTCGTCGCCTCGTAGTCGCCCAGGATGTTTAAAATTTTGACCTTCTTAGGCGGAGTGTAGGCAACGAATTTGCCTTTGACCCTATACGCGGCATTGACGGGGTACCAGTGACATCCGTTGAATTCCTTCATATATATGCTGTTTGAGTCGTAAAGTCGGACTCCAATTCGCTTTCCGCGCACGATAATCTTAAACTTAACCGATCCAACTGAAATCGTGTCCGGTTTTCCATCCCCGTCCGTTTTAAGAGCAACGGTTCCGCTCGCAACGACTCCGTTCACTTTAGCGCTGATTCCATCCAAGATCTTAAGAGAAACTTTTCGTTTTGCGATCAAAAGCGAACCAACGGTGGGTGCCGCGCTAGAGGTTGCTGGTAGCAGAACCTTGGATCCTGGCTTCGTACCGAGTGTGTTTTCGCCATCCGACAACCAGTACAGCCCTGCGACCGTAAGCCAACCTTCAGGTTTCTTCAAATCGGCAACTCGCTCGGCTCGCCACTTTAGCGATTCAGCCAGGAATTCCTGTCGTACCATTGAACCAGTAGCGATCGCGATTGAAGCCAAAATGACGCTCATATATACAATTTACCGAATCAGCAGAAATGTTGGGAGAAATTTCGGTCCCGAACTTCCAATGTTTCGGCGGGAAGGCCCTAATTTCGATAAATTAAGGTTTCTGTCGTCCCGGCAGGCAGACAACACCGATCCAAAACTCGTCAATGGTCTTTACGACGTTGAGGAAATCCTGAACTTGAACAGGCTTGGTGATGTAACAGTTCACATGTAGCTTATAGCTTTCCAAAATGTCTCTTTCAGCGGCTGACGTCGTCATGATGATCACTGGAATCGTCATCAAGTCGGGATTTGCCTTAATGATGGCGAGAACCTCCCGACCATCGATGCCTGGCATATTTAGGTCCAGCATGATGATGTCGGGACGAGGAGCATCGGGATACTTGCCTCGATGGAATAGAAAATCCAGAGCTTCTTCTCCGTCAGGAACGTGAAAGATTCGGTTTGCAAGACGGCCCATTTCAAAAGCTTTTTCGACGAGCCTTGCGTCTCCTGGATTGTCCTCAACGAGGAGGATGTCGACAAATTCGCCTGCGATAATCATAATTATTTGCTGACCTTAAGTGTGAAACAGAATTTGGCTCCATTCTGGTGGTTGGTGTCTAGCCATAGTCGGCCCCCGTGCCTCTCCACAATTTTTCGGCATATTGAAAGCCCGATACCGCTTCCTGTGTACTTCGACTTAGGATGGAGCCGCTGAAAAATCATGAAAATCTTCTCTTCATGCTTAGGATCGATGCCAATCCCGTTGTCGCTGACTGACAGTATAACTTCTTTGTTCCTTCCTCGCTTTGAACTGACATGTATATTGACCGGCATTTCCGTCCTAAATTTGAGCGAATTGCTAAGTAGGTTTTGCATGAGCCTTACCAGGCTGACCTTGTCTCCCAACACGCATGGAAGCGGGTCATGGCTGATCTCTGCGGAAGCTTCAGAAATGACAAAACTTAGATTGAATTTGGCCTCGTTAAAGACGTCTTCCATGTCGATGGGAACCAAATCGATCGACTGGCGACCAACGCGTGAAAAGTCCAAGAGCCCGTCGATCAAGGCGTGCATCCGCATTCCACCGTCAATCGCATAATGGACATATTCCCGGGCATCATCGTTGAGAATGTCATTGAATTCAAGTTCTAACAGACCTAAGAAACTGCATACCATGCGGAGAGGTTCCTGCAAGTCGTGAGAGGCAACATAGGCAAATTGTTCAAGTTCCTGATTTGAAAGTCTTAGGGCAGTTGCTTGTTGAGCCAAAAGCTCCTCTGCCCGTTTGAAATCTGTTATGTTGCGGGCAATTGTCGCGATTAGCCTTGGCTCGCCTTCTTGCCGCGGTAATCGAAAAACAACTTGCGACGAAGGGATTTCGGTTCCATCTCGATGGAGCAGAGCAGTTTCCCCTTGCCAAACTCCATTTTGCCGAAGGGCAGCCGGAATTTCCTCTTCGATCATTTTGAGAACCCACTCGGGATGAAAATCCTTAACCTGCATTCCAGAAAAATCGAAGTCGTCTGAATATCCTAACAGACGATTTCCGCCCGCATTCTGGTAGAGCACCTGACCATACTCGTCCCCAAAGCTGATGAGATCCGGAGACTGCTCGATAATGGCGAGGAGTATATCTCGTCCGGCTTCGGCCTCCCGCCTCGCCGACATGTCCTGAATGATCCCCATATAGCCGGTCATTTCTTGGTTCTCGTCCCTAAGAGCGGTCACGGCGAGTAACGCAGGGAAGCGACTACCGTCGCTCCGAACGTAAGTCCACTCAAACTCGTGTTTAATTCCTTGCCGGGCAAACTCAATGAAGCCCACTGCGTCAGCCACCACGGACTTGCCCAGCACATTCGACAAGTCTTTTGAACGTTCATCGAGAGTTTCCCGATCGGTAAGACTTGGCGGATTTGTCTGACCAACAAATTGTTCGGCCTTATAGCCTAACAACTTTTCGGCACCTTTGTTGAACACGGTGACGATTCCTTCCAGATTCACGCATATCATTCCGTAACCGGTGCTATCCAGCATCGCGTTTCGAAGTGCCAAAGTCTCTTGCCGCCCCCTTTCATTCTCCCTTTCTTCCGTAGTGTCCCGGCCGATCGCGTAGATCATCTCACGCTCCATGTTTGGTACGGTATGCCAATGCACCCAACGATAGGAGCCGTCTTTGTGTCGGAATCGTACTTCTGCATTGACTG
>JAYVXG010000644.1:0-3401 GCA_043785475.1 Armatimonadota bacterium | reverse complement strand
ACAAGATTTGGCAAAGCAATGCGATCGAATGACTTCCTTTATTGGCTCATGCGATTTGGAGGCACTAAGACAGCGTTCGTGGCCCGAATACGGGAGTTATGAGTGGAGAACGAGCGAGATCGTCTACCACGCCCTGAGCCATGGAATGTATCACCGTGGGCAGATCCGAGCAATTGCCGAGGAGCTTGGAATGACGGATTGGCCCGACACAGATTTTTGCGATTTCACCGGAGTTAAGATCGGGTAGAAACAACGTCTTTGGGGCGGTATTCTTGTGCGGTATGCCTCAGCTCATTCTTGTTCGTCACGGTCAGTCGCTCTGGAACCTTGAAGACCGCTTTACCGGTTGGGTCGACGTTCCGTTGACCGAGAAAGGAGTCCAGGAAGCCAAGGATGCGGGTACCAAGCTGATAGGGACTAAGTTAGACGTGGCCTATACCAGCACCCTGCAACGGGCGCAGAACACGTTAAACCTGATGATGCTATCGATGGGCGTCGATCTTCCGGTCATTCGTGACGAAGCCTTAAACGAGCGCCATTATGGTGATCTGCAAGGTTTGAACAAAGCACGAACCGCCGAGAAGTTTGGGGATGAGCAAGTAAAGATTTGGAGGCGAAGCTATGACATTCCTCCGCCCAATGGCGAATCTCTGAAAGATACTGCCGCACGAACGCTTCCCTTTTTTGATCGTTGCATCCTTGGCGATATTGCCCAAGGCAAGAATGTTTTGGTTGTCGCCCACGGAAACTCTAACCGATCAATCGTGATGCAGTTGGATCAGTTGACTCGTGAGCAAGTCTTGGAGCTTAACCTCGGTACTGCGGTGCCAGTGGTTTATGACCTGTCGGTCGACGGCCACGTGCTCGGTAAGAAAATCATCAGCTAGTTGTTCTGCTCGAGTTCTTTAGTCCTTGCTTCTAGGTGCTGGATCTTGTCGTTCATCTGGTTGAGCATGTTATCGGGTAATTCTTCCTGCTCATCCTTTTGTCTCAGCATCCATGCCAGGACGCCTACCCCTACACCGATTCCCATTAGCAGGGTCAACGTCTTTTTCATCTTCATAACTCTACCCAGAATATACGAAAAAAGGGTTCCAGCCGTTGCTGGAACCCTTTTTCGTTTTACCCTTCGCCTGTTAGATTATGACGAAGATCGTTGTTGAGACCGACGCCCCTGTTCCCGAAGGACTGACTGTCGCCGTCACCTGAGTCGAGAGGTTTCTCGGAACCCGTCTAGTAGTCATGGTAATCGTCGCCATGTTCTGTCCTATAGGGATGGTGAAGGCCTTTACATTTCCTACCATATTAAGCAATGTGGCGTTCGAGAATGTAAGCGTTCCAGGCGTTGCGACTGGCACATTTCGATTCACTGTGACCTGAATCTGAATTGTTGAGTTTTGCCGAAC
This sequence comes from Armatimonadota bacterium, assembly GCA_043785475.1. Classification (GTDB taxonomy): domain Bacteria; phylum Armatimonadota; class Fimbriimonadia; order Fimbriimonadales; family Fimbriimonadaceae; genus Fimbriimonas. The sequence goes on along the minus strand of JAYVXG010000644.1, from coordinate 1,995 downwards.
CGTATTCCTTGGCAAGATCCTGATCGAAACAACTTCTGTTGCTTTGATGACCAAGGTTGCAAAGACTGGAGGCAAAGTACCTGCGCTTGCTGTGAACGTCGCAGTGACCGTGTCGGATACAACTGGAGTGCTAATAGCAAATGTTGCTACTGGATTGCCGGTTGTAAAGACTGGCTGAGCGAAGGTCACACCGCCAATATCGCACGTTATTGTGTTCATTGCGAATCCTGGGATCGCAGGTGCACTCAATGTGATCTTTCCGGTTGCCCCTTGACCGCCAAACACTGAGGTTGGCGTGATGGTCATGGTGTATGTCAAAGCCAATACCGTTAGGTTATCTGACTTGACCAATCCAAGGATCATTGGAGTTGGACCTCGATAGGCAGAGATCTTGACCACTTCATCGCCGTTCAAGGCAAAGAGGCCCTTCACTGCAAAGGTGGTTTGAGTCAAGCCTTCAGGAACAATGACTTCCGTAATCGGAACACCCGCATTGTCGACAGGAGTCGCAATGCCAGGCTTATTCGAGAATACCAATACCCTCGAACCACCGGTTGGAGCCGCTGATGACAAGGTTACGGTTGCCGTCGAATTTCCGCCACTTGGGATGACGTTTGGATTGAGCGTCAATGAGCTGACCAAATTGGCCTGGACATTGAGAGTTGCTGTTACCGGTCCATCTGGGATGTCGGTTCGAATTGCTTTGACAACTCGACCAATGTCCGCAGCTTCGAATGGAGTTTGGATCGTGAACGGAGCCGACTGGCTTGAATTGGCTGGGATTGATACCGTGCCAGGTGTGATGATATACCCGGCGGGGTTACCGTTGATCGTGATGTTCAACGTTCCTGCGGATCCTGTCTTTCCATCGAGATTAACAACACCCGTCACTGTTCCGCCAGCAGCAACTGGATTCGGAGTCAGAACGATAGTCGTAAGCCGCGCTACGTTGATACCAAGCGTTCCAGTTCGGGTTACCCCAAGCAAGGACGCATTAATTGTCGCTGTTGCGGCGACGTCTACACCGTTCGTGTTAATAGAGAATGTAGCTTGGTTGGCTCCCGCTGGCACCGTGACCTGGTTTCCACCAGGGAACGATACGATTGCCGGCAAGTCAGTCGAAACGTCAACGACGACTCCACCAACTGGTGCATTAGCAGCCAACTTGATCGTTGCCGTTGTCGAGTTTCCACCAACAATGCTTGAGCCATTGATCGTGAGAGTGTTTAACCAAGGAACGATTTGAACAGTGGCGGTCTTCAAGTTGCCACTATAGTTCGCTTTTACTTGGACGTTGACTGGCGCAACCACAACTTTCGAGTAGACATTATATGTCCCCGTGGCGGAACCAGCGGGAATGATAATCGTCGAGGTCGTTGCATTCGATGTCGGCTGGAATGAAGCGGCTGCTCCATTGTCCAGTGTTAGGTTGATCGTTGCACCACCAAGGGGAGCAGGTCCCGAAAGGGTGATCGTACCAACAGCGAACGGAGGATTCGCAAGTCCTTGCGGATCTCCACCAGGAATTGGTGAAGGAACCAAGGTCATTGAAGTAATGAGGGGAAGGGACTCACGGAATCTAAGCAAGTAACCATCTCTGGTGTACTGAATTCCAGGAGCAATTGGAGCACCTGTGTAGATATCTCCCCAGCTAAAGTCGTTCCCGCGAAAAGTCAAGAGGTAACCGGTTGGATCTGCGATAATTCCAGCAGCACCAGCAGGCTCTGGGAATTGCTTGAATGCCAGGTTCGTGATGAACGCGGTATCCAAACCTCCACTTCGTCGATTTGGAATTCGCTCCGTTACCGAAGTGCCGGAAGAATTGATTACCTGATAGTATCGCGTGGTATCGGTCCAACCAAAGACCCAAACGTCTCCATTTGGATCGACGAATGGGGCAAATGCTGCGTCATCAAGAATTCCACCAATAAATGTTGATCGAATAATGGAAGATGCAGTTGAATCGAGGATCAGAAGCCATGCATCGTTTGAACA
>JAYVXG010000643.1:0-3401 GCA_043785475.1 Armatimonadota bacterium | reverse complement strand
GCCTTGCGGCAGGTTAGCGCCACGACCGGAGCTAGCTCAAGGTAACGATTGGATATGTGCATTGCTATAATGCCGCCCGGAGCGAGTTTTCGCTCGTACATTTGGATTGCTTCCTGTGTGAGGAGGTGGGTGGGAATCGCGTCGCTGCTAAAGGCATCGAGCACCAACAGGCCATAGGAATGGTCGGGCTCCTGGGCCAAGGTTAGGCGAGCATCTCCAAGCACATAATGCATCGTCGATTTCGCGTCCTTCAGGAAGGTGAAGTAGCCTGAATCTCTGGCCAGGTATAGCACTTCGGGGTCAATCTCGAAGTACGTAAAGTCTTGACCCGGCTTGCCGTACGCTGCGAGTGAACCGACGCCAAGACCGACCAAGCCAACTTTATGGACCTGATTCATGATTGGTGCCTTCGTGAAAATTTGCCCGATTGGTCCCGTCGGGTAGTAGTACGTCAAGGGCAGATCTCGGAACTCGGGATAAGATGATTGGCGTCCGTGGGTCGTGTTTCCGTGGACCAACGAACGGTAATCCTTGCTCTGCAAAACTCGGTGAACGCCGAAGAACGACCGTCGGGTGGTGAGAACAACCCCCGGCGCCGCGATCTGGAAGAAGTTGACGCAAACGAAAATGACACCGAGCCCAGCGGCAAAAACTTTGACGCGGTCCATTGCGGCGAAGACGGCAACCAGCGGTAAGCCTATCGCAAGTCCGGCCCGTAGTTGACCGGCCGGTAAGGAATTCTTAATCGCCACCATCGCCACGACCGATATCACCGCAATCGCGCCGAACCAAATCGCGTCTTTTGCGAGTGCCTTTGGCTGGGGCCGAATGAAGCAAGCGAGAACAATTGCAAGCGGGTACTCGGCGTAAGTTGCGAAGATATGCGGAGCAATGAGCGAGTTGAACAGACCTCCAATTGCACCGCCGACAGAAAGCCAAAGATAGAACTCGGTGAGTTGGGTGGCTGGGGGACGCTGCTCGGCGAGGAGCGAGTGGCACATCCATCCTGCCACCAGCAATATGATCACGTGGAACGAGGCCAGGAGAATAAGCGGTTCGGTTGCCTCGATGCACTGGGTGAAGACGAGCGGCACAACGAGAATCGGCAGGACCCGCGCTAGCATCGTTGACTTCAGTAAGGGCTTCGACGCAAACGCAAACGTGAAAGATAAGAGATAGATCGCTAGTGGGATCACCCAGATAAGCGGAACCGGAGCAATGTTGCTGGAAATGTAGCTTGTAGCGCCAAGAAGCAGCGACGAAGGAACCGCGGCGTAAAACATCCATTTCGAACGTTGGTTCCAACTGATCGGCTTCGGTGGTTCCGGCTTATTCTCTACCGAGACCGCCGAATGGTCCTTGACCAGAAATGTGCAGATAGCGAAAAGAACGATGAGGACGATAAAGCCATTTCGCCAAAGAACGGCTTGCTGAGAAAGTCCGAATCGAGGCTCTATCAAGAACGGATAGGCAAAGAGGCCGATCATGGATCCCACGTTACTCAGTGCATATAAGAAGTAAGGATCCTTCGCGTTGGGGTCATCGGTGGTGGCAAACCACCTCTGCAAGACCGGCGACCCGCTCGACACGATGAAATACCCGGCTCCGACGGTTAAGAGGAGCAATCCGAAAACGAGCAATGCGGGCTGGGAGGTCTCGGTTGCTCGCGTTTCGAACGAATGAAAAAGGGAACTATGCGTTGTGACCGGCAACGTTAATAATGCAAGCAAAAGGATTCCAATCTGTACGTACCATTGCCGAGATGGGCCCAAATAGTGGTTGCTAAAGTGGGCAAAGGCGTAGCCTGCCAAGAGGGCAACCTGGAAAAACAGCATCGCCGCCGTCCATACAGCGGGTGACCCGCCAAAGATTGGCAGAAGCATTTTTGCTGCCATCGGTTGGATCAGGAACAGCAGAGCTGAACCGACGAACGTTGCGAGCGAGAAGAAGATGCGTTGTGCGCGCACGAGATTTAGGATAGCTCAAATCAGGGCGAAGGGCGAGGGCAAGGGCGAGAAAGAAGGTGGATAAGAGGAATAGGAGAAAGAAGGATGGACGAAGGTTCAAGAGGAAGCTCTTTCATGAAAACTCCAAACTCCCGACGGCAATTTTTCGTATAAGTAATCAATGAGACAACATCAGATTGGAACAAAATCCTTTGGCAGAATCGGCCTGGGCTGCATGGGCATGAGCTGGGCCTACGGTCCGAGTTCTGACGACGCAAACCTCGAGGTGCTCGACCGAGCAATATCGCTCGGTGTCAACCACTGGGATACAGCGGATTTGTATGGCGCCGGAGAGAACGAGACGCTCATTGCGCATAGAATCAGTAAGTATCGTGACCAAGTGTTTCTCGCCACGAAGTTCGGCAATGTATTTGATCGAACCTTAACCAGTCACCAAGATCAGGTTGCGGCTAACTCGCCCTGGATTGTGGACGGAACGCCGGAATACATCTTTAAGAGCATCGATAATAGCCTGAGTCGGCTGGGCGTCGAATATGTGGACCTCTATTATCAACATCGCGTCGATCCTATCGTCCCGATCGAGGAGACGGTTGGTGCGCTGAAGTCACTGGTCGAGCAAGGCAAGATCAAGCATTATGGTTTGAGTGAAGCCTCGGCGGAAACAATTCGACGGGCCAATAAGGTCCACCCCGTTGGCGCGGTACAAAGCGAACTTTCGCTCTGGACACAGGACTATGTTCATGATGTGGTTCCGGCGTGCCTGGACTTGGGAATTACTTTTGTGGCCTACTCGCCGCTGGGGCGTGGCTTTTTGACCGGGAAGTATCAGTCGGTGGAGGACTTTGCCTCCGACGACGTTCGACGCAATCATCCTAGGTTTGCCGAGGAAGCTTTTGCCGCAAATATGGAAATTGTGGAGCATGTTAAGACGGTGGCAATATGGCATCAGTGTTCGGCCAGTCAAGTGGCGTTGGCGTGGGTTCTGGCGCAAGGGCCGCACGTGGTCGCGATTCCAGGAACGAAGCGGCTCAACTATCTTGAGGAAAATGCCGGAGCCGATATATTGAAGCTGTCGCCGCAGGACTTTGCCGAGTTAGGGAAGATTAAACCACCCTCGGGCGAGCGATACGCGGCGACGGGATTAAAATTCGTAAATCTTTAAGAAGCATTTAGACAAAAAGCTTCAAGCCACTACCTAAAGAAAGAATTTGCTTATAGTTTTCCCTGCTTTTCATTTGCCCTAAGACACATCGTAGCATCCTGAATTAAGCAGGGCGTCGCACTCAATTCACGGCAGGGATCAGTCATCAGACTCTGAATCTTTCTGATGACCGATCACTGAAGACTGATCACTGTTCTTGGCACCAATCTGGCCAAACCGGTGTTACCATAGCTATATGAAGAAGGGCTTTCGGTGGGTTTGGCTCTTCATCG
>JAYVXG010000642.1:0-3402 GCA_043785475.1 Armatimonadota bacterium | reverse complement strand
GGTCGATGAACGCCGAAGTTCGCGAGACCGCTTGCGAGCGCGTTCGAAAGATCGCCGAAGGTATCGGAATCGCTTTTAACGTTAAGGCGGAAATCGACGTTAGCCGAGGTTATCCAATCGTGATCAACGACAAATCGGCAGTTGAACGGTTCCTTGCCGTTGCCCGCCAAGAACTCGGCGAAGATAATGTTTCCGACGACGGAAAGCCGACCATGGGCGGCGAGGACTTTGCTTTCTATGGCGCAGAGTGCCCGTGTTGCTTCTACCAACTCGGAATCATTCCGTCGGAACGAGACGACTACGAAAGCGTCCACACCCCACACTTTGACTTTAATGACGACGCAATCGAGGTCGGAGTAAAAGTGATGGCCGGCCTGGCGTTGTCAACCGGGTAAGTATCAAGCCATGCCATAAAGAACGTCCATGTCTTTCGTCAATCGATTGACTTAGTCGCACATTTTGCGTGTCGGCGAACCACGCCGTATAATGGATGCGTCCGAGCGAAACAATGGTTAGACTCAAAGATGTCGCGTACCTTGCCGGGTACGACATCTCAACCGTATCGAAAGTCCTTCAGGGCGGCAAAATCCAAGCCTCTGAAGAAGCCCGGCAACGTATTTTGAAAGCGGCTAACGAACTTGGCTATCGCCCCAATCTTGCTGCCCGGGCACTCAGGACCCGACGTTCAGGGGCCATCGTTGTTGCCTTCTCGAAGTTTGGAAATCCGGTGCACCCAGCCCTGATTCAAGGCGCCGAAGAGGCCGCTACTCGGCTGGGACAAGCCCTCCTTGTCTACAAATTTCCAGAATTCGGCGCAACGGAAGCGCTGCTAAATCTGGTCCGCCAAGGAAGGGCAGACGGGATCCTCATGTCCGACGATCTTCCGGATGCCACTTTTCTTGATGTCGCCGCCGAAAGCAAAGTGCCAATCGTGACCTTCAACCGACAATATGGCGAGGTCATGCCCTCTGTCGTCCTTGACGACGAAGCAGGATTTTCGGTCCAGGCGAGCTATCTACTGGGCCTTGGTCACACAAAGATCGTCTTCGTGGCCGTGCATCCCGAAAGTCAAGTCTCTCAATTCTGTCTGAATGCCTTTCTTGATACCTGTGCGATGGCCGGAAATCCCCTTGCCGAATGCCAAATCCTCTCATCGTTTTATGACGGTAGTGACGTACCCCAAGTTATTCGAGCGATTCTTAGCATGAAGCCCCGCCCCACCGCGATCGCAACCGGGAGCTTAGTCACGGCGATGCGGATTGTCCAGGGTCTTGTGGACGCGGGGATCAAGGTTCCTCAAGAAATGAGCATCATCGGATACCATGACTCGCTCATGGGAGAGTGGAGTGCGCCTCAGACGACGACTATCCGGATGCCTAGCACCGAGCAAGGAGTGAGAGGTGTCGAACGACTGTGTGCCCTCATCGCAGAAGAGCCGGGAGAAATGCAAGAAGTCGTCAGCACCCCAATCATGGTTGTCGAGCGAGGTTCGTGCGGTCGAGTGTCCAAGCGTTAACGTTGAGAAATGTAATCTGCCAAATAGCCACGAACCCATAACCAACCGATTACGGGTTCGTGGATGTTTCTTTGTTGCCTTAGTTCCCAGCAGGAGGCGGGGTATGTTTATTCGCCGTTGTGCCTCTCGACATACTAATTCCCTCAGGGCGTTTTCGCGGAGCTTCTACGACCTGCTTGCCATCACAGCCAACAAGGATTCCTCCAAGAATTGCGGTCAGTAGGGCCAGGGCAACTGTCCTCATTCTAGTTACACGCCCAGCCGGTGTTCCCTTGTGGACACCATGCCGCACCTTGTCTTGCGGCAAGACCGCGAAAAGGCGTCGTTTTTGCATGTCCGTCGGCATACGTAATGTTGATCATCGTCTTGGTATGTCGACCAACCTGAAGGTCCGGTTTCATTTGTGGAAACGCGTTCCACGGCACATTGTAAAGACTACAATCAATTCCGAGAGCGTCAGGACCCGCAGTTGGGCCAGTTGGACAAGCCCCTGCAACGTAATCAAGCCCGCCGTACGCCCCGGGTTGCACCATGTTGTATTGGTACAAGATGACGTTTCCACCATTTATTACCATTACTTTTTCGGCAACGCCATCAATTGCAGTGGTACTTAATGGCCAAGAATGAGCTGGGTCCCAGATTGGTACACCCATGAGGTTCCAGTTCACCCCGTAATTTCCGAGGCCTGGGTTTCCGTTGGCGTTTGGTGAGTTCGGGCTTCGGAAAATCTGGATATTCTTGTGGTAGGGCCAAGTGGTTTGACCGTAAGTCCACCAAATCTGGGTCGGATTCTGGTCGTCGTCCGACGTCCACGTCCAGGCGTGGTCCGTTCCCAACATGTTGAAGTCAGGCGGCTTTGAGACCGCGACCGGAATCGGATCTTTTGTAATCGCCATAGGAAGCATATCGTCGTAGTCGGCATTGTAGAGCATGATCGATACTCCAATCTGCTTCATATTGCTGAGATCCGATGCCTTCTTTGCCGCGACCTTTGCCTGAGCAAAGACAGGGAAGAGGATTGCGGCGAGAATGGCGATGATCGCGATGACCACGAGCAATTCTATTAGGGTAAATGCATAATTTCTATTTGACATATCTCTACCTCGAGATCTACCGTCGGCTATGGCCTTCCGGCTTGGTTCAGTGGAAGTGTAACACCACTTCTTGAGTTTGTGAGAAACAAAAATCAATCAATCGTTTGACTTCTCTGTCTGCGAGGTTTACGGCTTGATTTGAACCTGCCCAAGCACTTGCCAGCCATCTATCTTCTCAAATGAATTGGCAAATTCGACGTCTGGCTTCAATAGATACGGATCGAAAATTCCCAAGGCGAGACGGTACTTGCCAACTGGTGCAGTGAGCGAAACTTCGCCTTTGACAACAAACTCTCCGGGTTGCCATTTCCGAATATCGATATCTGTATCCGCCTGGGCGGCAACCGTTCCTTTCGAGTCGATAAAGGCTAATTGGACTCTCCAAGGATAGTAAAACGGCGCGACTCCTTCATTCCTGCCATTCAATTCATATGTGCATTTCCCACTGGCAATGGTTACATTAGAGTGTTGAAGTGAGAATTGGTATCCCATGGTTCGCAAGATTTGCCGGCAGTTTGCTGAGAATGCTGGGTCTTCAACTTTCTCTAGGGCCGGGCAGTACGGACCAATCCAAGAGAAATGAACGTCTCCTATAGCTTTCATGGTGGTTGAAAAGTCCGAGAGGATGTATTGTTTGGCGGCAAATGGAACCATTTCACCTCCACGCGGATATTCTCGCCAATTGCGGTCCAGTTTGTTGGCGAGGATTCCCGGCAAGAATTTCCAGTCCTCACTACCCAGCGTGTCCTGAGGGATCATATCATCGTGAAAGCCTAGATTGGGATATTTGCC
>JAYVXG010000641.1:0-3412 GCA_043785475.1 Armatimonadota bacterium | reverse complement strand
AACTCGCGCAAGGATCGAGGGTCTACGTATTGGAGGTCAACCATCTTGATTTCTCTCGTTTGGGCTGACTCTTCTCCGTCTAGCTGACTGAGTGCTTTGAGGACACTTTGAACTTCGTCATCTCTACCTTTAACCACGATGGCCTGGCGAGAAATACTTCCTGATGGAGTGGAATGGAGCTCGGTTGTTCCAATAGTCGTCTTGCCTTTTCCGGCGAGCGCCTCGACGAGATCTGAGGCGGATCCGCCATGAACATAGTACGTTCCGAGGACCTGAATATTGGAAGTCGGTACTTTAACACCAAGTGCAAAGCACAGCTGTCGGTCAATTCCTTGAATTAACTGCTCGACTTCGTCAAGCCGTCCCGGTGAACCAATGAGCATGACATAGGGATCAGTGGAAGCTTCAGTGGTCAGGGTCGCAATATCGGTGCCGCCTTTTTCCTCGTCTTTTTTCGAGCCGACAGCACCAACCTTGGTGCTATTGCTTACGACCGCCTTTTCAGACGGCAGGACAAGTTCAAATCTGCCGAAGGCATTTTCAGAGGACACTGACTTGAGAACAGCTACCTTGATCTGATTTCCTTGGCCACTAAAGATGGGCACAACTCGTGAAAGAGTCATTTCTTCTTGTGCGCCTTGCACGTTCCGCATCGTTTCGAGGAACTTTGACGGGGAGGTTACGATGTACGTCTTTCCAACCTGAGCAAATTTTAGTCCGGCCAGTGAGGTAACCAAGTTCAAGGACTCTCGAATCGTGACATTGTCAACCTTAATGGATAGTTTTCCCGTCACGTCCGGGGAGGTCACGATATTTGAATTTGTTTGTCGGGCAAGGGACTTGAGAATCTGAACAACGTCGGTGTTGACGAAATCCAATGAAACTAGACTCTCGGAAACCTTGACTCCTTCTAAAGGCTTAAACGCCTCGACGGACGTGGGCATAACTTCTGGTGCTTTGGTTTCGCTAGCCTTCCTCCTTGACTTCCCGGTTAGAGCGCGAGACTTCTTAGCCGTGACCCTTTTCTCGGTTGCCTTTGGAGCTATAACCTCGACGAAGGTGTGCGCCGCTTCCATCGTTGTTTTCGAACTGGCCATCGGCGCCATTGCCATTGCGTTGGGTAACGATGTCAGTTGAGATTTGGTCCCGATCAGCAAATGTACATTGTCATTCAGTCGATCTTGACCCTTCATCATTTCTGAAGGAAGGTATTGAAGACCTGCCATGAATAGATTGTTTGTGACCCCGAAGTGAGTACCAACCTCGGCCCTTGGAACAAGTGATGTTGCATGACCTTGGGAATTCACGTTTGCAGCAAATTTCAGGTCATTTGATTCAAACGAGACTTTGAATCCCTTCGCAACTTTTACAATTGAAGCGCTTACGCCCTTCGCAAATGTAAAGACGAATTTGGTTTTGGGGTTCTTGGCTCCTGGTTTTGACGTTTGGACTGTTTGAAGACCATTCATCCAAACTTGGATGCATTCTTGCTTTCCGGAGAAAGGGGCGTCGAATTCAAGGGTGTAAACCTTATCTGTTTCTCCGAAAGAAGCCTTTGGGTCTTTGAGATCTGATCCTTGGATCAGAACCTCAACTCCGCTGGACAACTTTGAGACCGAGACTCCGTTAACACGACCTTGCGCAGCAGCCATCGCTGACGCCACAACAAAGAGCCCGGCAAGGGCCGCTCGTATCTTTTTATTTTGCATTTGGGTTTTCTCCGACATTAAATTCCAATGTCTCTGCGTTAAACTTGACGCGGACCTTTCCGCGTGAAATGGTAAGAATCGTTGCGCTTGGGCCAATTCCTTGACCAATCTCAACGAGTTGTTGATTGCCTTTTCCGTCATCGAAAACAGCCATTGGATGGGCTCCGTTAACTATTCCGACCAGGGTGTAGCCAAAGACCGGCTTAGGTGGCTCAGCGGGAACAAGCGGACCGGTCGACCCGCCTTTAATATCCCCAGTAAAGGCTGGTCCTCTTGAGACATCGATCAGTGTTTGCTTCGGACCGCTTGAAACTCCGGTTCCGCCAGTCGGTTTGACTGGAGCAACAGGCGGAGTCGTTCCGACACCAATAAACGCGGCAGTCAGGAAGGGATCTCTCGGGGCGAGGGGCAAAAGACCTTCGTATTTGAGTTTAATGACCTTGTCTGCATCTTCCCCTGTGGTACCAGCAGTCGCAGCCGGTTTCTTGGAAGACGCAACTGGGGCTGCCTCTGGCTTTCTCGTAAATTGGAACGCACCAACAGACACCACGACAGCGACTAAAACGCCAACAACGACGAATTGTTTCTTATCACGATTCATTGTTTCCTCCTTTCCTTTTTGTGGTAGCGGTTTTCGCTTCTTGCTTCTCGTCCTTGAACGCGTAAGCTCTTAGTTCGAGATCGAGTTCGAGCACTGGCTTGCTCACCTTTTTGGCGTTATTGTCCATGTGAGGCGAAAGGGAAACCGTTCTCACGGCAACTATCTTTGGAAAGACCTTGATCGCCTGCAAGAATCGAAGAGAATCTTCATAGCTGCCTCTGCCCTTCACATTCACGTTTAATTCCTGGTATGCAGATTTCTGTTTCGAGTCCTTATCCTTGCCAGGTACGACAGGGGAGACGATCGGTTTGACTTGGATGATCTCAAGGTTGTACTTTCGACCAAACTCTTCAAGTTCTTTCAACATGGTCGGAATGTAAGCAAAGTCCTGGACTCCAGCCTCAAGATGAACAAGCTTAAATTTTAGATCTTCGACTCGCTTTTTCGATTCGGCTAGCTCTCGCTGGACGGCCTTTTCATCTTTGACCTCTTTGCAAAGCGTTGCTATGTGAGAGTTCTGCTGGGCGATATTGGAATTTGCAATCCACATCAATCCTGCGACCACCACGGCTACAGCCCCAGAAAGGATATAGAATGTTTTCGGGGTTAAGTTCATTTTCATATCTTGTCCCCCTTGTCCACTTCAAGTGATCTCTTCTTCTTTTCTGCGGTGTTGACAATGTCGCCGGCCATTTCGAACTCAACTCCAGCAACTTTGTCGAAGATCTTTTCTTGAGTGCCGACCAAAATGACGGCCTCCAAATCGCGAGAGTTTTGGGTTCTCATCATCATTTGCGATACATCGATTTGGGTCTGGCCAACACCATTGAATGTGATGTGTATCGGCTTTTCTGGATCTGGAGCCGTCGATCGAAACGATGTTAACCAAACATCATTGGGGGTATTGACGGCAAGATGTCCCATTAGATTTGCCCATCGATTGGTGAGCAATCGGGCATTCTGAAGGGTCTGTAGTCGGGGATTGAGATTTGACTCCTCTTTTTTGAAGGCATCAATCTGTTCTTGGATCGGTTTCAGTTTCTTAAGCTTTCCTTCGATTTCGTTTTGCTGAGCACTCAGGCCAACGCCTTGTGCGATGAGA
>JAYVXG010000640.1:0-3420 GCA_043785475.1 Armatimonadota bacterium | reverse complement strand
GTCTGCCGGACCCGCGGCTAAGGCAAGAATTGAAACCGGCAATAGCTTTCGAGTCGTGCCTCAGAGGAGTCAAAGCGTTCCACTTGTTTTTACTGGTCCGGAGCTGATCGAAAATCTTGGCATGCAGGATGTCACGGCTGTCGTGGCGTTTACGCATGGCGCATCCGACGGCTTTTGGCACTCGGGCGTTCCTGGCTCAATCGATCCAGATCAGCCTTACTTATCGCAAGGGTACGTTAGGCCGAATTACGATTCATTCATATCTGCCAAGACTGGCGCGACCGACCCGGGACTTAAAATGAGCCCTGCCACTGGTAGCAGAAACACACTTGATCCAATAAATTGCATGATCCTTTACGCTTGTGAAACGTTAAAACTAGGCGATGCGCTTTTGCAGCAGGGACCGTATCATACGGCGGGTACGGCACCCCCAACCCGCAACAAAGCGGTTATGGGCTTCGAGGAGATACTGAACATGTATGTATTGAAGCAAGGGAACGACATGGACCAAGGGGCTTATACGACGCCAGATCAGTTTAAGGAGCATTCGAATATTTTGATGAATGAACTTATCCTGAATAAGAATAACCTGCAAGACTCACTTCGAACCGCAACAAACGCATATTCACCATTGGCCCTTGATTTTGGTTCAACGGCGTCTCACGTTGCTACGGACGGCAAAACCTATTATTGGGCCCCCTTGACTGGCATGCATACAAAGGACTTTAAAATAGTAGGCGACAAAAAGACGCGCTGGCGAGGACTCTATGTTGCTGACTTAAGTCCCACTGGGACAGATCGAATTCAAAACACGGCCCCTGATGATTGGCTTTACATTTTTAAAGGACGAGAATAGGTTTACGGAGATTTATCATGACAATAATTCCATTAATTTTGACCCTCCATCAGGAAGTCCACCTTAAGCAACTGCAAACAAAGGAGAAATTTTCCGTGGCTCTTAGCGCCGTCAACCAATTGACTAAGATCGGAAATTTGAATGCAACGAAGGCAGTCAGAACTTTTTCAGCCAATGAGATGTTTTCTCCCAAGCGGGAGAAGGACTTCAATTGTATTTTTGAGAAAGATACCGGGCGTTATTGGATGGGTGCCGGAGAATTTTCTCCTTCCGTCATGATTTACAATACGGGACAGATCGCTTCTTACAGTGCTAACTACAATGAGCCGCATAATAAACAGGTAGAGCTAGCCGCATCCGAACTCAGAAACTATGCTAGCCAAGCAATGAGAATAATCGCTCCGCCGATGGGAATGGACACTATAGAATTCGTTAGGACAAAGTCCTTATATTCCACCACCGAGAGTCAACTTGCGGACCCGCAGATTGACTTAGAAGCAACTCGAAAAACAAATGGTATTCCCTGGGGTCCCGGGCGATGGGGGAAGGTCGTCCTCATTAATTACACTGGTGAAGTCGTTCTTGCAATGGCCAACCGGACATTTTCTCGAATCGAAGATTCCGCTGGAGTTATGAGTCAGGACGAATGCAGCCACTACGCCGCATCGGCTGTTCTTAGCATCAAGGGCAAAGAGTGTATACAAACCTCGCTGACCAAAACTGGCGGTAAATTCATCACCGGGAATCCGTTTCTTGGTGGTCAGTACTTTACTGGCTCTGACCGCGCCAAGAAAATCATGGCCGACAATCTTGGTGTCCTGGCCTACGAATATCAGTTTGGCAACGGTGATGCGATGGTTAATGGCCAGTATTCCGTCCTCTACGAAGTCATTGTCGATGCTCGAACTGGTGCAGCCTTAAGAATTCGCTCTCCGATGGCCCTTGGTGTTGGCCCTGGGGCAAGGTCGAGAGGCTGGAGCGTACCAACCACGCCAGTTAATGTTGGCTTCCGAAATGGGAAAGTTTCAGATCATTTAAAGTCAGTACACTTAACCAAAATTGCCACTACTCCAGAAGGAAGTGCCACGTCATGGACCATGCAAATTGGTCAATCATATTGGCAAGCGGAGCGAATCGGGAAGAATTTTGTGAAAATTGATGGAACGTATTACCAGTTAAAGTAGATCCCCAGGATGTCGAGTAACCCCGTATTATTGCGGTGATCATTCCCGGTATTGGTACGGAAGAACGTAACTGGGATGATTGAATGGCTGGCGTATCTTTTTAGCGGAGCAGTGATTGGTGGCGTTGGTGCGTTCATCTTTGCGCTTTTCAAGGTCGGACCTGGAAAACCGGAGTTCGCGTTCTGGAAAGCGATTGTGGGCGGGCTTTTCGTCACATGGGTGGGGCCATTTGCCTATTTTGAAGTCATCACCAAAATGCACCACGACGACGTCATGCCCGTCGCCCAAGACTTTTTTGACAGTGCAGACTGTCCCCTCAAAGGCACGTTGAAGTACATCAAAGTGCTGTATCAGACGGACAAATTGTCCTACATTTACCTCGTTGGCAACGAGCCCCAAGATTGGGGTGGGACTGATGCACCGGTAATACGCCTGACCCTGAAGAAGGAAAAAGGGAGGGTGACCGGTAAGTTGCATGGCTGGGAAGTCACGAAATCGGAGATTCTTCGCTCGGATCGGTTGAATAAAGACAATCTTGTTTGGCCACCTTACCAGTAGATGTTAGTAGAATGGAGTTTATGACTCCGACGCTGAGGTTCTGCGGTGCAACGAAGACCGTCACCGGCTCAAAGCATCTTCTTTCCGTGGGCAACGCCCAGGTTCTGATCGACTGTGGAATGTTCCAAGGCGGTCGAGAGCTTCGGGACCGAAATTGGCAACCGTTTCCATTTGTCCCTGCCGACCTCGACGCAGTGGTCATCACTCACGCGCACATGGATCACATCGGTATGTTGCCGAAATTGGTCAAAGAGGGCCTTCGGGCCCCGGTGTACGCTACTCCTGCAACGATCAACCTTGCCCGAATTTCTCTGCCCGATTCTGGTCGCTTGCAGGAAGAAGAAGCTCGATTTCACAAGAAGCACGCGCTGAGGGTTGACGCGAAGCCCCTTTACGATGAGAACGACGCCTTTGCCGCCCTCAAGGCGTTTAAGCCCGCCAGTTTTGGTGAGCGTCATGAACTTCCAGGCGGAGCTTCGTGGGTTTATAAACATGCGGGACACATTTTAGGCTCCGCTTTTGCGGAAATTGCCTTGCCGAACGGCGAATTGCTGCTGATGAGCGGCGACCTTGGCCGATTTGATACGCCGATCATCAAGGACCCAGAGATCGTTGACTACTGCGATTATCTGGTAATCGAGTCAACTTATGGCGACCGATTGCACTCGCACGAAAGTGCCATCGAAAAACTTAAGGAAGCTTTTGACTGGGCGTGGCAAAATGGCGGAACGATTCTCGTTCCATCTTTCGCCATTGGCCGAACCCAAGAGATGCTTTACTACTGCAAGAAATTGCAGGACGAGGGGCGAATGCCACGGATTC
>JAYVXG010000639.1:0-3421 GCA_043785475.1 Armatimonadota bacterium | reverse complement strand
TCAACATCATGGACGAAGAACTAGGAGTGGAGCTCGGCAAGCAACTAACCAAGCAAGGAATTACGGTCAAGACCGGAGCCACTTTTGAAAAGGTCGAGAAGACCAAGACCGGCTGGAAAGCTTATATTAAGAAGGGCACCGAGACTGAGGTCATCGATACTCAGGTCATTTTGTTGGGCGTTGGCCGAAAGCCAAATACCGACGGCATGAACCTCGAAGGAATTGGAATTAAGCTTCAACGCGGCGCGGTTCAGATTGCCGATGATACGTTGAAAACGCACGTTCCAAACATTTGGGCGATCGGCGACGTAACCGGGCGAATCCAATTGGCGCACGTTGCCCAGCAAGAAGGTTTGACCGCAGTTAACAACATTTTGAAGCCCGAGGCGACGAAGAAGGTCGACTACCGATTTGTGCCCAACGTTGTTTACACCGTTCCTGAGGTTGCCAGCGTGGGAATGACCGAGTCGAAGGCTCGATCAGAAGGTTACGACGTCGTTGTGGGACGATCAAAGTTTGGAATTTTTGCCAAAGCGATGGCCAGTAACGAAACCGAAGGGTTCGTCAAGGTCGTGGCTGAGAAGAAGTACGGCGAGATTTTGGGTCTGCACATGATTGGCGGGCACGTGGGAGACACCGTGCATGAAGCGGTGACAGCGTTGGTCCACGAGGCCACTTTGGAATCGATGGAAACGGTGATTCACGCTCACCCAACCATGGCCGAGGCTATCATCGAGGCGTTCGAAGATGCCAGCGGTCACGCGATCCACAAAATGTAGTCAGAATTCTTACTTGCAGTTTGGGTAAATCGAGCGTATCATCTAATCAAGATGATGACGACCGCAATTGTCGCCGTGTTGTGTCAGGGTTCAATCAGTACCGACCCTCGGCTGGCAATACCGATGAGCTTCGATTCCTCGTTGGTGCCGCTCTCTGAAATGGTAAGGAACATCTCTACCATGACTAGCGTGGTGTTGAGCCTCGATCCTAGCTTGGAGTACCTGAAAGTCGACGCGTTTTTGGATAATCAGCCTGCCTGCGTTACCTTGTCCAAATTGTCCGAGGCATTTGACCTTACGTGGGAGGCAAAGAACAATGGCTACAGGTTAGTTCGGACGAAGCAATCGACCGACGACCTCCTTAGTTACCTAAGCGATGAGGACAAGCTGGTCAATAAGACCGTGGACAAGGACGTTAGGATCTACCAACTGATCAACAGTTTGGTTCCGAGAACGAAGGAAGAGTGGAAAACTGGCGTGAATCGATTTGCAAGTTGGAAGCATCGAAGGGATGCCGCTAAGGAAGAGCTCGATGCGGCCAAAGCAATCGGACAAAGCGTAGACCAAATTTGGGACTTGGAAGTTAAGTTTGAAGCGCTCGATAAGATTAGCGAAGGGAGTCCGAATCTCGAACTAGCTCGACTCTTCGGAGGCATGTCGCAGCAAGCCATGGCCGATTATCGCGATGGCTTGGCATTTGTGGCGTCCAATGGCGAGCAGGCGATATTTAGTTATTCGAAAGGCGATATCCGACCGAATCCAGATATTCAAAAGGAAGGCCCCATTAGATCGGTCTTGATAACTCGGATCGATCCGGGATCAAAGCGAGTTGGAACGAAAGAATTTACATTTGTCGGTCGGAGCTTGGCAACAAGAGCGGAACCAGCATCCCACTATCCATTTGATGATGTGACACCGACTCTGGCAAAGCGGCCTTTTGCAAAACGGCTTATCGAGTGGGACCAAACTCGGTCATTGGCGAAGGAGTTTACCGACCGAGTGGATGGTGATTCGGACCTTATCAACGGGTGGAAATCACCATGGTTCGGAAATCGATTTCGGCTTGGAGATCACCTTCGTTGGTTCCATTTAGTCACCGGAGTTCCGGTAATCGCACCCGCAGATCGAACAATTCATCCGTTCTTAAAGCCATTCCGTCGCTCGAGCAATCAGGGTGATTACCTGACAAAACTGATTTCGGCATGCAAAGGATTTGGACACAAAAGCGACGACTTCCTTTTGGTACGGGACGGAGCCTACTGGCGAAAGTCTCTCGCTGAAATTCCTGAAAGCACGTTCGCTCAACTAGAGACAAAGAATAAGGCGTCGCGAACTCTCAAGGACTATGCGACCTTCGCAACCAATATATCGCGGGCTCAGGCGATGATCGTGCAAGATCCAATTGGCTATGTTGTTCGCTTCCCACGATATTCGTTCGCAGAAACTTATCCGGTTCTCCAGTTCGTCGATACGCTTTCTCGAGATCAGATGATCGCTTCAAAAGCTCCGGCGGGTCTAAGTTTCGATCAGCTAGGGGACAACCAGCAAAATCTCTTTACCGCGGGCATTATAGAGGGAATTGTCGATCGAGGCTTGGTCAGCGAAGGCATGTTGGACAACCTCATGAGAGTGGGATTGAGCTACCGGGCACTTCATTCGATGAAATTTCACATTTCCACTATGAACTTGACGACCATCTATGAAGCTGTGGTCGGTATGGACGAGGAGCGACCGATCGAGCTGTTACCGAAGATATGGCTGCCCAAACGTTCTACGGTTAAATTCCAATTCGGATACGACGCTAACACGAATGTCTCGTTCCTCACTGAGGACAAGTAGTGGTTCTGACGGAATTTGCAACTGGCTCCCTGCACGGGGAGGGGGTTCGAAGCGTTCGGACGGTTGGTGATTTGCGTTCGTATTGGCAGGATGGTGCGGCGGCGGACTTGATCGCACAGCAACCTTTGTACGAGACGGAAACCTACTTTGGGAAGCCCGACGGAACCGAAGGAGCAATCCTCTGGGGATCAACTCGGCTGTTTCCAGGCGATGTGGGCGGCGAGTACTTCATGACTCGCGGACATTGGCATTTGAAGCCAACCCATGGAGAGCTTATTATTGTCGTCTCCGGAACTGGTTTGGTCGTCCTCATGGACCAAGATCGGGTGACGACTACAGTAGAACTTTCGCCGGGAGTGACTTATCATATCGACGGAACGCTCGCCCATCGAACGGTGAACACGGGAGATGTGCCCTTGATTTTCTGGTGCGCATGGGCGGCGGATTGTGGTCATGAATATGAAAGTATCCTCCGCGATGGTTTTTCGAGAAGATTCTTTGTAGAATGATAGGCAGTGGTACTACTTGGACTCGTCATTTCCCTTCAGGGCGGGGTGTTGAGCGATGCTCGACTCACTGCACCGAAAGACTTTGACGTTAGTCTTAGTCAGATCACCGATTTTTGTTCGGATGTATCGTTGTCGTCGGGAGTTAAGTTTTCGGTTGCGAAGAATATCCAGGATTTGAAGGTTGATGTCTTTGTCGATGGCCGTCCTTTGGGCGAGACAATGGACAAAGTCGCGAAGGTGCTCGATTGCCAATGGGTTCCAGTTGAGAAAGGATATCGGTTGGAGATGGACGTG
>JAYVXG010000638.1:0-3422 GCA_043785475.1 Armatimonadota bacterium | reverse complement strand
ACGGGGAAACCAGTGCAATGTACACCACTTTTGGTGGCGGTTCATACTGGCTCTACTCAAAGGGTGAGAACTACGGTCTCTCCGACACACATGCGAAGTTCCGACGAATGGGCGCTACTTTGAGCCCAGGCAACACGGACTACCGAACCGATCCTTTGACCGGTTACGATTCAACAGGTCACGCTGGTTTCTACTGGTGGGACGGTTGTCATGCTTGGTTGTTCAGACCAGACTACGACTTCAGCCTCTAGGCTTGAGTTGACATAAAAAACTGCCCTTCAAGAAATTGAAGGGCTTTTTTGTACATTTTCGCCTCGGAGCCAATGTAAAATAGTGCCATGAAGAAAGTTATTCTCTTCGCAATCATTCTCTCCGTTTCGAGTCTCTTCTTAGGAGGTTGCTCAGGTTCCGCCGCTGACTCCACCAATGATGGTGTTAACGTTCAGTCAAAACTAAAAACTGACCCTAACAAGCCAGCGGCTGTGGATAATCCTGCAGGCTCGAACGCACCCGCTGCCCTGTAAAGGCCCCAGCTATACCGAAAGACAAAATTACCCACTCAAAACAGTTTTGAGTGGGTAATTCGTAAGTTAGACAAGCAAATGAAATATTTAATCCCGTCACTGAGCCTTATAGGACTGATTCTGGTCGGCTGTGGTGACCAAAAAGCGGACAAGGCTGTCAATCATGTGTTGGCTCAAAAAAATCCAGGCTTTGTACGTGTGGTTAACCTAACTGCGGGATCAGTAGAGTACTGGTACAAGAACCGACATGTGTCGCCAACTATTCCTTCCATGGACACTTCGGATCTGTTGCCCATCGGAACCGGTGACCAAAACGTTCGGATTGAAATCGGCGCAAAAAAAATTGAAGTAAAGGTCAAGCTGTCAACAGGAATCGGCGAAACGGTCATTCTGATGCCGGACCAGTCCACCAAACTCATTGATAACGAACAGCGGTATGCGACCGCTGATTCAAACGTACGAATCGTACCCATTGATGCTGGAGGCAAACTACCTGGCGCGGTAGCATTTACTGGAGCTGATACTAAGTCACTGCCAGTAAAGGATAGCCTAGTGAATCTTAACCAAGGAAATGTAAATGCGCCCGACGGTTCGACCCTTGAGATTAAGGATCGAATTGCATACACACTTTTTATCGTCGCAACTCCAAAAAAGGTCTATTACCTTCTTTCCAAGAACGCAAGCGACAAGAAGCCGCTTTCACAAGGACAGTCTGCCGCCTAGCAGAAAATATCTGAAATAATAACATGTCGCGCGAAACCTTCATGCCTTCGACCGAGACGATCTTTGAACGTGTTGGCGAAAACACGATGATCGTCAACATGGGTCCTCAGCACCCTTCCACACACGGAGTCCTGAGGGTCATCACCGAACTTGATGGTGAAAATATTGTCCAATGCAAGTGCGTTATTGGCTACCTCCACACCGGCATGGAGAAAGAAGCCGAGTACCAGCAATATCACAAATGCGTCGTCATGACCGATCGCATGGACTACCTTAACGCGAACGGCAACAACCTTGCCCACGCGCTGGCGGTCGAAAAACTTCTGGAGTGCGAAATTCCCCGTCGCGCCCAATATCTCAGGGTCATCCTCGCCGAGCTCAGTCGAGTAGCTTCGCACCTTGTCTGGCTCGGAACCCACGCCCTCGATCTCGGGGCCATGACGCCATTTTTCTACTCGTTCCAACAGCGAGAACTCATCCTCGACCTTTTTGAGATGTTCAGCGGCGTGCGAATGATGCCATCTTGGATCGTTCCCGGCGGACTTCGCGGTGACATGCCCCAAGGCTTCGAACCTCGCTTAAGAGCTTTCCTGAAAGGTTTTGGCGGCGAACTCGCCGTACTGGAAGGGCTTCTTTCCGAAAACCCAATTTTCAAAGAGCGAACTTTTGATGTCGGAATCCTCTCTGCGGAACAAGCCCTGAATCTTGGTTGCTCTGGCCCAATCCTCCGGGCAAGCGGTGTGGCTTTCGACCTTCGCAAAGACATGCCGTACAGCAGTTACGATGACTTTGATTTCGGAATTCCAGTCGGCAAAACCGGCGACGTCTACGACCGATATCTCGTCCGAGTCATGGAAATGAAGGAAAGCTGCAGAATCATCGAGCAAGCCATCGATGGCCTGCCAGAAGGCGACTTTCGAACCCAAGATCGAAAGATCTCTCCACCGCCCCGTGAAGAGCTCGATACCTCGATGGAGTCGCTCATCCACCACTTCAAACTGTACACCGAAGGATATCGTCCTCCAGTAGGCGAGGCGTATGCCGCCGTTGAAGGATCAAAAGGCGAACTTGGCTTCTACATCGTCTCCGACGGTACTAATCGACCGTACAGATGGCACGAACGACCCTCTAGCTTTATGAACTTAAAGTCGCTCGAAGTTCTGGCGGTTGGCCGAATGCTAGCCGACCTCGTCGCGATCATTGGCTCGATCGACATCGTCTTGGGCGAGATCGACCGGTAGGGCCGAAATGTTTTCTCTGCTGCTAGCCTCGACCCTCGCTTTTCGGTTTGATGACTCCGACATCTTTCTTTCAAACATTCGCAACGCGTACCATGAAGTACCGTCCGCCATCTTCTTTGTTCGATTTACCGCTACCGACTCAAAAGGAGTCGAGGGGCACGGAGAGGTGCGCTACGAATATTTGGCCCCCAATCACTTGCGAGCAGCATTCAAAGGACTTGCCAAGGGACTCGCCGTCCTCCTCTGCGACGGCCACCGAATCGCAACGTTTGCCAGTGGAGGCAAAACCAGTTTTTCTGCATTCTCGGCCAAAAAACTGACATCCCTACTCCCAACCAACGTCGAAACACTCGCCTTTTTTGATAGCAATAATGTTCTTTCTCGGGAGCGAGGCTGCGAAATGTTTGGCAGTGAACTCTCGATAGCGGCCGACAAAGAATGGAAAGGAAAACACTGGAAAGTGCTCAGAGAGACAAACCGCCAAGACTCGGTGCAAGTCGACTACTATATCGACCCTGCAACCCATTTCATCTGGCGAACAGTCGGCAAAGACCTCAAAACTCATAAGGGATTTATCGATGCAGAAGTATTGGAAATCGATACGAAGTCAAAAGTCGATCCGTTCAGGTTCAAGATTCCGAAAAAAACCTAGTAGTTTGTTGGATTCAATTATAGGTAGAATCGTGAATCAATGAGACTCAAGCCTCTACTTGGAATCGCGTTTATGGTTGGAATTGTGGCTTCTGCCCAAGCCCACCACCGTGACTTCACCTTTATTCGAGATTGGTACCTCCCGTTTGCCGGCGAGCGAGAAATTGAATCCCGAACGTCGTACTGACCGGTTCCCCTTAAACGTTCCGCTTGTGAGTTGTATGTTTCTGGTTTAGACTAAGAGCAATTACAATGGCAAAACCAAAGAGATATACAGAAGAAC
>JAYVXG010000637.1:0-3427 GCA_043785475.1 Armatimonadota bacterium | reverse complement strand
GCGGGAGCAAAACTGGACCAAGCTGGTGGCAAGCATTGGGCGTACATCGCGCCGGTAAAACCAAGTGTTCCGAAGTCAACAACAAAGCAGTGGGGCCGAAACGAGGTGGATGCTTTTGTGCTGGAGAAAATGCTTCAGCACAAGCTCATGCCTTCGCCTGAAGCATCCAAAGAAGTTTTGGCGCGGCGGGTTTACCTAGACTTGACCGGCCTTCCCCCGTCGGTCGCTGAATTGGATTCGTTCTTGAACGACGCAGATCCAAATGCTTACGAGAAGCTCGTTGACAAATTGCTCGCTTCGAGCCATTACGGTGAGCGACAAACCCGAATGTGGCTCGATTTGGCCCGGTACGCCGATACAAACGGATACGAGGCTGACCTCAGTCGTACGGCTTACCTGTATCGAGATTGGGTGATCAACGCTTTCAACAAAAACATGCCTTATGACCAGTTCACGATTGAACAACTCG
Organism: Armatimonadota bacterium; assembly: GCA_043785475.1. Classification (GTDB taxonomy): domain Bacteria; phylum Armatimonadota; class Fimbriimonadia; order Fimbriimonadales; family Fimbriimonadaceae; genus Fimbriimonas. The sequence continues at coordinate 2,958 of JAYVXG010000637.1, read as the reverse complement.
CAGGCGATATGTTGCCAAGTCCGACTACCGACCAGTTGATTGCGACCGGTTTTCATCGAAACTCGATGTTCAATCAAGAAGGCGGGGTAGACCCCGCCGAAAGTTTCTACCTCACGGTAATTGACCGGGTCACCACGACTTCTTCGACCTGGCTTGGGAGCACCTTGCAATGTGCTCGCTGCCACGATCACAAATTCGACCCGTTTAGCCAAAAGGACTTTTTCAAGCTTTATGCTGTTTTTGGAAATGTTAACTATCGAAAGGAAGGTGATTATTCGAAGTCTTTCTCGGAACATTGGATCGAACCTGACTTAAAAGTTTCGACTCCCGAAGCGATGAAGGCAATCGCGGATGCAAAGGCCAACCTGAAATCTTTAGAAGAACGAAAGAAATCGTTCTCCGCCGAGAATGCACGGGATTTTGCAAAGTGGAAAATTGAAGCTGGCTTAACCGTACGATTTAACGAGCCAAAAGTAGAGAGCTTTAAGAGCACCGGCGGCGCAATGTACACCTTGGGCGAGAACAATTTGATCGAAGTTGGGGGGGCCAATGCGGCAATGGACGAGTATCAAGTTGCACTTGAAATGCCCCAAGGCAATGTCACAGGAATCCGAATCGAATCGTTTTCCGATCCTGGGAAGCCGGGTGGACGGTCAAGTAGTCAGAATTTTGTTCTCACCGAAATGAACTTAACCGTGGATTCGGAAAAGGTCGATTTAAGTGCCGCGAAGGCAGATTATGTGCAGGATGGGTACGACCCTAAAAAGCTCCTCGCTGGAGATCGTGCTTCGGGTTGGGCTGTCTACCCCGAAGTCACAAAGAGCCATCGTCTTGTTGCCCAGTTCAAGAAGCCAGTGAGCGGGACCAAGGCAGTGCTCACCCTCGGATTTCATTCGGTTTGGGCGGGTCACAACCTTGGGCGATTCCGGGTCTCATTCACTACGTCAGATTTCCCCCTCCTGGACAGCGTGAGAGAAACTGCGCAAAAACTGGCGACCCAGCCGGTGTTCGACGAAAAGGTTGATTCGGAACTCCATGACCTTTACTTCTCGACTTCCCCCAATGGTCAGGATTTCGCCGTTGAGCTCGCCGAAGCTCAAAAGCTGGTTGTGAAACGGGAAGGCCAGCTCCCCACCGCGTTAATTCTGAACGACAAGCCGACTACCGGAAAGTTGATGGCCGCAGTCCATCACCGTGGCGAATTTACATCTTCGGGTGAGCTTGTCGAAGCTGGAACACCAGATGTATTTCCCCGCTCCGAAACCGGTATGAATATGAACCGCTTGGAGTTGGCGAAGTGGTTGGTCAATGGCAAGAATCCTCTGACCGCAAGAGTGGAAGTCAACCGCATTTGGGAACAGTATTTCGGTCGGGGCATCGTCGAAACAATGGACGACTTTGGCACCCAGGGCTCCGCTCCAGTAAACCAAAAACTGCTCGATTGGCTCTCGATTCGATTTGTCGAATCAAAGTGGAACATCAAAGCGCTCCATAAGTTGATCGTCATGAGCGCAACTTATCGACAGCAGAGCAACGGCACTCCGACGGCTCTCACCATCGATCCGACCAATGTCTATTTAGCGAGAGGACCGAGGTTTAGGATGGAAGCGGAAATGATTCGCGACACAGCCTTGCAGGCTTCCAGCCTCTTGAATCCGAAGATCGGTGGCCCGAGCGTTATGCCGTATCAGCCTAACGGCATCTGGGATTCCCCGTACAGCGGCGAGCAATGGATGGAAGCAAAAGGCGCCGAGCGGTACCGCCGAGGTATTTACGTCTTTATCAAGCGAGCATCCACTTATCCAAGCTTCGTTTCATTCGATGCTTCATCAAGGGAGACCTGCACAGTGCGTCGAATTCGGACTAATAGCCCATTGCAGGCTTTGGCTTTGCTGAATGATCAGGCGTACTTGGAAGCGGCAAAGGCACTCGGTGCGAAGATGCTCCAACGGGGATCGCTCGAGCAAGGGCTCGTGTATGGCTTTAGAGCCACAACGAGCCGAAAGCCGACTCATGATGAACTGGCGGTCTTGGCGAAGGCCTATGCGCAATTCCGACAGAAGTACACCAAGAAACCCGAGGAAGCCAAGAAGCTCGGGAAAGACGAGCGCGAGGCAGCTTGGACGATGGTCGGGAATGTTCTCCTCAATTTGGATGAGACGATTACCAAAGGATAGTTGGCAGTTAGCAGAATAAAGGAATAGAAGATGACAGAACAAGAATTACTCCAACAAATCACCCGGCGAACGCTTTTTAAAAAGGTGGGCTACGGGCTTGGAAACGTCGCATTGGCATCGCTTATGGCCGACCCTGCGTTTGGATTCTTGGCCAGTCAGCAAAAGAAACAGCAGGCTCCTGGGCCGCTCAGTCCAAAATCCCCTCACTTCAAGCCAAAAGCGAAGTCGATCATTTACCTTTTCATGGCCGGGGCACCGAGCCAACTTGACCTTTTCGAACCAAAGCCGATCCTCAATAAATTTGATGGCGACGTCTGTCCCGAGGAATATATCAAGGGCGAGCGATTTGCTTTCATTCGTGGAGGCAAGCCAAAACTCCTCGGCTCGCCCCATTCATACGCTCAATACGGAAAGGCCGGCCATCAAATCAGTGCTTTGCTCCCCCACCTGGGCACGATCGCGGACGATATCTCGATCATCCACTCGATGAAGACGGACCAATTTAACCACGCTCCGGCCCAACTCTTTATGAATACGGGCTTCCAGGTTCCTGGGCGTCCATCATTGGGTTCCTGGCTCACGTATGGCCTTGGCACCGCCAATAGCGATCTGCCTGGATTTGTCGTGCTCCTTTCCGGGCTATCCAATCCAGACGGTGGTAAATCTTGTTACGGATCTGGTTTCTTGCCAAGCGTTTACCAAGGCGTCGAATTTCGCTCACAGGGAGAGCCGGTCTTGTTCGTTGACAACCCCGATGGAATTAGTCCCGATGTTCGTCGCG
>JAYVXG010000636.1:0-3428 GCA_043785475.1 Armatimonadota bacterium | reverse complement strand
AGAATACGATGTATTTGATGCCGTTCTCGGATGCAAACTTGGTTTGCATTTTGAACGAAGCAGTCGGATCGGGGAAGACGAGGACTCGTCCGATGGTTTTGCGCAGTTCGGTGGCGAGTTTAAGCGGGCCGGGCATCCAGTCGGGGCGGGTGGCGATGAGCACGTCGGCCAATCCAGCTCCGGCCAAATCGGGCAATCGACCGAGATCACTCAAGGTTTGCTCGATTCGCTCCAACCCGAACGACGCCCCGACCGCAGGCTGAGCTTCGTCGCGAATCTTAACCATCCGGTCATATCGTCCTCCTCCGGCGAGGCTTCCGAAGGTCCAAAAAGGGTGACGGGCTTCGAAGACCGGTCCGGTGTAGTAGTCCATTCCTCGCGCAAGGCACGGATCAAACCGGATATTCTCCATCGAAACGCCGAGAGCCTCGCAATAATCGAGCACCAACTTAACTTCGGCGACCTCGGTTTCGAGGTCAGGAAACGCAGCGGCGAATTGGGAAAGCGAGTCCCAAACCGGCAACTCTTTAAACGGCAACAATCGTTTGAGCAGACCAATGATTCCGTCGGCGGCGTCAACGAGGTCAGGCGAATTAGTCTTAATGAATGTCTTATCATCCACTCCTTTGTAGGTCTTTAGGTACCTATCGACAACCAAATAATCACCATCGACCGGGCACTTGTCGATCGCTCGAACGAACGTCAATTCATCGAAATACTCACTGCCAATGGATTTATATAGCCCGGTCAAAATTCCCCGCGCGTTTACAGAAAGGATCGTCTCCGGCAATCCGATTTCAATAAATCCTTTCTGGAGCCACAAAATCGTCTCGGCGTCGGCGACGCCCAGCGGCGCGCCAATTACGTCGGCGTCGCATTGGGTGAACTCTCGGCATCGGCCGCGCTCGGGCTTATCTTGCCGGAACGCAAAACCAACCTGATGCCGCATAAACGGAAGGCGTAGATCGTGCTGCTCGATCACACGGCGAAGAGAAACCGTCTGGTCAGGCTTAAGACATACATCGTCGCGATGCTTGTCGATGAAGGTGAAAACGGGCTGGTCACCAACGCCGTTCTCTTTGGCTAAAATCTCGATTGGTTCAAGGTTGGGGGTCTCGACCAGGTTGTAGCCGAGGCTCTTGTAGATGGCTTGGAACTTGTCGAGAATCCACTTTCGCTGGAGGATGTCTGAGGTGAAACGGTCCTGGGTTCCTGGGTAATTAGTTAGCGAACTCATGAGCTCTCAGAGAATGGTCCCTCGAAGTAGAATCGAACTACTCTCTACGGATCCACAGACCGTCGTTCTAACCGATGAACTATCGAGGGGCGATTAGCGAAAGAACATTTTACCGCATACACGCCGGACGATAGGGGTCTCCGCCCGTTTAGGCCGAAACAGAAGGGCCAATCACCTCTGTGAGTCGCCGGTCCCCAGTACAATTAAGCTATGCTTTCTCTCATTCTTCCCGTTTTGATTATGCAACAGCCAATCCGAGTGGCGTGCGTCGGCGACTCGATTACCTTTGGATACGGATTGCCGGAAGCCAGCCGGCCCACAATTTCATACCCTGGAGTCTTGAGCCAGAAGCTAGGTGGTGGATACTTGGTCAAGAACTTTGGCCACACCGGATGCACGATCATGAATCTCGATTGGCTGCCTCCCCTGGCCAAAACGAGCGAATACAAGCAGGCTCTCGGTTTCAAACCCAACATCGTCATTATCATGGGCGGAACCAACGACGGAATCCCTCGAAACTGGGCCCACGTGAACCAATTTGAGCACGACCTGAAGCAAATCACCCACAGTTTCCTGAATCTACCGTCCCACCCCAGGGTCTTTATCATGACCCCGCCCAGACTTTGTACGAAGGCAGAAAAGGGGATGGCTGACGATGACCATGCCAACAACGTTAACCAAAAACTTCCTCCTCTTTTACGGAGATTCACCCAGTCCAACGCTTTGCAACTTATTGACTCTCGTCTCGCTGTGACATCAAGAGATTGTTACACTCCGGACGGCATCCACCTCACCGAAAAAGGATGTAAGAAATTGGCGAATCAGGTTGCATTTGTGTTGCTCAAGAAACAAACGATTAAAAAATAGGCGTATGCTTACGATCATGAAATTGATCTCTTCACTGTCACTACTCGTCATCGCAGGTCTCAGTTTTGGGTCGCCAACCACCAGCAAGGAGCTTCTTGCTAAAGCATCACAAGATGGCGTAAAGAGCGGTAAGAACGTTCTCGTAATCTTTCACGCTTCGTGGTGTGGATGGTGTCACCGGTTTGACAAGTTCCTCGATACGACTGAGGAAGGCAAGATCGTGAAGAGCGGGCTAGAAGTTGTTCACGTCACGGTCTTAGAAAGCGCTGAGAAGGAAAAATTGAACGAAAATGAGGGTGGTTTGAGTCTGATGGCGCAGCTTGGCGGCAAGGACGCGGGGCTTCCCTTCATGGCAATTCTGGATGCGAAGACTGGCAAGATGCTCACTAATTCGATGTACACGCCAACCGGAAAGGCGAAAGCGGCGAACACGGGTTACCCAGGTGAGCCCGCAGAGATTGCCCATTTCAACAAGATGTTGGAGCTCGGCGCGAAGAAAATTAATCCGGTAAACCGAGCGAAAGTGAACGCTTGGCTGGTCGCCAATGCTCCGAAGAGCTAGATGCCAGTTTGGTATTTGGAGAAATCTAGTTCCCGACTCCCGACTCCAAGCTAGATCGGCTCTTCGCTGAACTTCATTTTGATGCCTCGACGTTGGATTTCTTCGACGAAGCGGGTGCCAGTCATCGCTTGCTCATATCTCAAAGCACCGGGTGGCATGAGGCGGTTCGCGACGTCGATCGCGTAGGTTGAGAGCGAGAAACCAGTGAGTCGTTCCATCGATGTAAAACCGGTTTCGTCGCACTGCTTATCGTGGATGTCAATTTGAAGTTTGGTCGGTTTTCCAGCCTTGGTTCCGATGCCGATGGCTCGGATGACGCACTGGTCAACGTCTTTAATCTTGCCGAGTTCCTCTCCAAAAACCTTGCACCAGACGTCCTTTGGCTTCACTTTTGTGCCTCGAACGTCAATCTCGTTTTCATTCCAAAAGCCGAAGTCCTTGAACATCTTCATGTAGGCGCAGTGGCCAGTAAACCGGATGGTTTTGTATTCGTAGTTGGTTACTTCGCCTTGAACCGAGTACGGGGCCATGCTGGTCCCGCCTGAAGTGACGAACGCTTCCATGGTTCCCAGGCCCTCAATTTCCATAGTTTCTAGCTCAGTGAGAGTCGGGATCATTTGAATCTCCCCGTTCCGCAACGCGACGGCGCTGTAGTCATATTCTGTGACAAGGCCCTCCACGTTGAACGTCGTTTTATAATTCAACGGCGGGACGGGATGTTGGGGCAAAACCCCACAGTAAAGGCGGACCGTTTCACACTGA
>JAYVXG010000635.1:0-3429 GCA_043785475.1 Armatimonadota bacterium | reverse complement strand
CTTTACCAGGGAGCAAGAGCCGCAGTCAGTGGCATGATCGACCTGCTCTGCAAGCGATATCAAATGAGGGCGGTCGAAGCCTACATGCTTTGCAGTGTTTGTGCTGACTCACGCATCAACGAAATCGTCGACACACCGAACTGGGTGGTATCGCTCTACTTTCCACGAGTTGTCCTCGAATAATTTCTGCTCAAAAGCGATCCCATCATGAATTCGCGTTAAATGCCCTTATCGTGACTCATCACCGTCTTCAAACCAAATTGATCGACACGCCTTGTTTTCACGGCACAATGTTGAGCTGACGAAGGTTGACGGAGAAAGACCTGTCCAGGTTGGCAACAGTGAATTTGCAAGTGGGGTGGCTCGGGGGATTAAATGGGTTGACGGTATGGCCAGAGTCCCTGAGCATAGAGAACTTCATAATTTGGGTGAAAGACCTTGCTCTTATCGGAAGAATGAGAATCGACAGTATAATCCTGCTAGTGGTCAGGATTTTTCATGCTTAGTTTCTCAATCGTTTTGTTGCTTGGTCGCTATAATCCCAATCCGTTCATAGATAATGCCGTCCAGGACCGAGGCAAATTGGGGACTTGGTACTGGCATTCGTCAGACAAGAATTTGCCCGATGACGAAGGCAACGAAATTCCTGTTCTGGAAAAGCCAGGGGATTCTTACAAATTTATCGGCCCAAAGCCTAGCCGCGGTGTTTTAGCGGCAATGTCTTTCGGCGGATTTAAAAGCATTCAGGTTAACGTCGATTCTTTGGGTCACAATATTCCGGGTGATGCGGCGAACGAGCCATCTCTTGCCTTCGATCCAAACAATCACAACCACATAGTTGCGGGTTGGAGGCAGTTCGATAACGTCGCGTCTAATTTTCGCCAGGCCGGAAACGCGTACAGTCTCGACGGCGGCTTTAGCTGGCACAATCAGACTGTCTTCACGCCGGGGACTTTCCGAAGCGATCCCGTTCTTGCGGCAAATGCAGATGGCAAGTTTTTTTACAACAGTTTGCGACAGACCTTTTATACCGATGTTTTTGGTTCAACTAATTTTGGGCAAAACTACAGTAACCAGGGACCGGCAACGGGCGGCGATAAGCAGTGGATGACGGTCGACCAAACAAAGGGAATCGGACGAGGAAACCTTTACGAGTCTTGGAGCACGGCCGGAAACAATTACGGTGGGCGGCAATTTAGCCGTTCGACCGATGGAGGAAACACTTGGCTGAATCCAATCGATATTCCTGGTTCACCGGTATGGGGGACGCTTGATGTCGCACCAAACGGAGATATGTATTTGGGCGGACTTGGATCAAGCACCTTTTCATTCTGCCGATCCTCCAATGCCCAGAATCCTGCACAGGCTCCGGTTTTTGACCGCGTCGTTCCCGTAAATCTCGGTGGAGCAATAATTTATGGATCGAGCATTAATCCCGCAGGGTTGATGGGGCAGACCTGGATTGCGGCAGATAAGTCGACAGGTCCAAATGCTGGCAATATTTACATGCTCTGCTCGGTTGGAGTCAATACGTTGAATCCTTGCCAGGTGAATTTCTCGCGAAGTACGGATGGCGGTCTTACCTGGAGCAGTCCAAAAACCATTAATGATGACCCGGTTGATCGCGGTGCGAGCCACTGGTTCGGAACTTTGTCGGTTGCGCCAAGCGGAAGAATTGATGTTTGCTGGTACGACAACCGTGCCAATCCTGCAATCTCAAATTCTGCATTGTTTGTGACGTCATCGTTTGACGGAGGGACAACCTGGAAGCCGAGTATTCAGGTCACCCCCTACTTCAACCCGAATATCGGTTACCCGAATCAAAACAAGATGGGCGACTATCTGGGAATGTTCTCCGACTCTCGAGGAGCCAATATTATCTACGCTGCGACCTTCAACGGCGAAGAGGACATCTGGTTCCTTCGAGTTCCTGCTCCTTTGCAAGTTACCAACGCAACCGCTGTCTCGACCTATCAGGGGACCTATGCCAGCGGCGGGCTCAGTGATATTTGGAACCCAGACGGCAGTGCTTACCGAATCAATTCGAGCAACGTCCCAGGTTTAGGAGAAGTTGCAGCCGCTCAGGCCGATTTCACACTACCGATCCTGGATGCAAATTCATTGTCAGTGAAAATCCGAGGAAATACTGGACTTGCCACAACCGGAATGGCGTGGCTTTACAACTGGAGAACTCTTCGATACGACTATCAAAAGTCTTTCCAAGTTGCGGGTAATGGTTGGACGGACATGACGGTCAACTTCACGTTCCCAGCTAAAGATTATATTGATCCAGCCGGGAAGGTTCGATGCGTCGTTCGATTCTTGGTACCGTCACGATTTGGCGATCAACCCTTCATTGGGTTGTTCGACCAGATACAACTCTTGTTTGGATAGATAGGCGGCCAAGGTTGGGCTTACTTTCGTTCTTGCTTTGTTAAGAGAAATCGCAGAACGGATGTGAGTCCAGCAAACTTGAATTCGGGATCGACATACTTTTCGATTACATAAAACATGTAGTAATACCACCGGCACGCCGCCCAGATGGCAATGCTCAGCAAAGCGAGGTTCTGCCAAGATAGAAATTGAATGAGAAGCCCGATGCTTGCAATGATGGACAGCACTAAAAAAAGCCAGCCCTTGATGTGAATCCCCACAGGACTTTTGAGATCTCGAAAAACACTCATTAATGATGCCATTATACAAATGAACCGGACGGCGCCTACAGACGACAGGCGAAAAAGAAGCACCAGTGATCAAATAGATCCTTTCTTTGCCGCTGAATTATAAATCGGTGGGGGTTCGGAATAAGGTTGGAAGCGATTCAGTGGCAACGGTGTCAAGCGTACTTTCGTATGTTCAGACTCACCTCGATGATCAAATTGATCCGGCCATACTTGCGAATATAACATGCTTTTCACTTCACCATTTTCATCGAGCTTTTCCGGCCACAGTCGGTGAATCGGTCATGCATCAAGTCCACCGACTTCGGCTAGAAAGTGCCGCTTTTCAACTCAAAAATAGCCCGGCGATGGCTGGAACTATCGCCTTTGATGACTGCAGTAATTCGCCCGCTTTTGCCTTTAATCAAATGGTTGAAGTTTGTCGTTCCCTCTGGGTAGGGTTACAGATTGTTTGGGTTGGATTTGGATCGATTGCCGCCCGACCGTTGGCCTCGCCCTCTATCGGTAAATGCGCTCATTGCTCGGGCGGACAGGTTTGTTGCTACGCGCAGAACTGACTTTTTCCACCCATGCAATAGTTACTCATTTGAGCTTAGCTTTGAACCATGTAACGAGTTTGGGGAAACCTTCGGTGAACGTTTTGGCGTCGTGCCCCCCGCCCGGTACAACGATGAGCGTGTGGTCAATTCCTTGCTTGCCAAGTGCAGCATCCATAATGTTTGCTTGTTGGATGGGAACGAGAGCATCC
>JAYVXG010000634.1:0-3433 GCA_043785475.1 Armatimonadota bacterium | reverse complement strand
TTGTTTTCTTCTGCTTTCCGTGGCTTTGGGCAGTGACTATGCGACAACGAGCAAGGATGGACTGCATCCAATTCTTGCCTTGGGTGTATCGATTCTGTTCATGGCACTAGCCCCGCTTTCCTCTCATCACTGAAATCCCGCCGGCTGATCATAATAAGGGTATGTCGGTAACAGTTGTCGAACACCCGCTTGCCCAGCACTTTCTTTCGCAGTTGCGGGATGTTTCCACCGAACCAGAGAACTTTCGTCGACTCGCGCGGCAACTCACCACGTTGCTTGTCATCAAAGCAACGGAAGGTCTTTTGCAGATTGAAACGACCGTGCAAACTCCCCTTGTTTCTTGCAAAACGAATTTACTTGGTGAGGGCATCGCGGCCGTTCCTATTCTGCGCGCTGGTCTATCGATGCTTGATCCGGTATTGGAACTGTTTCCCGATGTGAAAGTCGGATATGTGGGCCTCGAGCGTCATGAAGACACGGCAATTGCTCGAAGTTACTACATGAAGCTACCAGATCTATCTGGTCGATTCACGCTGTGTTTGGACCCGATGTTAGCCACGGGCGGCTCGGCTTCGCAGGCAATCGGGCAGCTTAAAGTCGCCGGGGCGAAACAGGTTGCTATGGTTTGCGTGATTGCGTCGCCAGAAGGGATCGCCTTTTTGACGCAACAGCATCCAGATGTAGCCATCATCACGGCGTCGGTGGATGACTGCCTAAATGACAAGAAATATATCGTGCCGGGGTTGGGAGATTTTGGAGACCGTCTATACGGCACAATGTAAATTCATCAAAACAATCCATGTTTTCCATTCGCCTAGCCACCTTGGATGACTTTGTCACGATCAACGAAATTTACAATCACTACGTGCTGAACTCAACCTGCACTTTTCACCTCGAACCTGTCACCGCCGAAGAGCGGATCGAGTGGCTATCGCACCACACCGAACGGTATCCAATTACGGTGGTCGAGTCAGATGGCATCGTCGTTGGATGGGCGTCTCTCTCTCAGTTTCGGCCTCGCCCCGCCTATGCAAACACAGTTGAAAGCTCGGTTTACATCCATAGGGATTTCCACCGTCGGGGCCTGGGAAAATTGCTCATGACTGACCTTGTAGAACGAGCAAAGCAGCTAAAGCATCGATCGATCATAGCCGGAGCCGAAGCGTCCCAAACCGCAAGCATTCGCCTCCACCAAGACCTCGGCTTCACGAAAGTGGCCTATTACCAGGAAGTCGGCTTTAAGTTTGGCGAGTGGCACGATACTGTCTTTTTTCAATTGATGTTGTGACCGGCTCAGCATGTGCTTTTTGGGGAGCGTTATCAAGTCACCTCATTTGAGGTGAGGTTAACCAGTTTCAAAGTCCGACCTCATCAGGTTAATCTAACTCATCGCATGGTGGCAAATCCTTCTACCGGCGTCGAAGTCGTTCCTTCCATGTCAAACACAGTTATCGTATTGGAACCTTTTTTGAGCCATGAAGCCGGACAATAGAGCCGGAACTGAGGACCAATGTTCCAAAACCGCCCAAGGTTGTGTCCGTTGACCCAGACCGCACCTCGACCGTAGCCGTGCATATCGAAAAAAGTGTCTGCCATGCTGACCAGATCAAAAGTGCTGCGGAAGAATTGCCCTTTGGAATTGGAAACTCCGCGACTCTGAGACAGACTTGAAACCCATTTGTCGGTGAGCGGAAAGAGCTTCATGTCCCACCCCGTGGTGATCGGATTGCCGTTCAACTTTACGCCGGCAATTCCTTTCCGATCGTCGTCCATCTTAATTGAGTAGTTAATATGGCCCATTGCTTCGACCAGGATTTGAAGGTGGCGGTCGATGACCTTTGGCCCCTCCGGAAGCATTATTTCTTTCCGACCAAGGCGTCGGTCGAGCGAACCGACGTACCGTCCATCTATAAATACGGTTGCGTAATCGCTGAGGCGGTCGAAGGACAATTGTCCAAATGCAGATTTGGGAAGGGTGGTCTCGAAACACACAATTCCTTGATTCTGGCCCATCTCTTCGAAGCTCTTAGGTTGTTCAGCCGTGACGCGTTGACCTTCGGTATGCCAAATATCGACAAGCGGTTTCATGGAAATTGGATAAACGGTCATCGTCGGAACAGGCTTCGGAACTTCGACAAATTTCTCGTTGGCCAAATAGCCCTGCAACAAATCTCGATATTTGAAATATTCCTTCGTTGGATTTCCTTGTTCGGAGATTGGCCAACCGTAGTCGTAACTTGTTAAGTCAGGTTCGTACCCGCCCTTTCCCCCGTGGTTCGCGCCAGTCGTGAAACCAAAGTTGGTTCCACCGTGGACAAGATACAGGCTGAAGGATTTTTTGCCGGTCATGTAAAACGTCAGGTCATTCGTTATGTCGCTGGGCGACCAATTGCCCTCGCCCCAGTGACGCAGCCAGCCCGGATAGGTTTCGCCGGAAAAGATCGGAACCCCAGGATTCATTTTTCTCGCCACTGTCCAATCGGCCTCGCTCGAACCGCTATCAAGTCCGACAGCAGCACCGGGAAGGACCGAATCTTTGAGCATATTTTCCGACGGTCCGTCACTCGTGGCAAATGGGCCATTGATTCCTTCCTTGATCCAAAGACTCTTTAGCCAGACAATGTAGCTATGGTCGTGTTTTGGATAACTACCGTACTCATTTTCAATCTGAACCATGATGATGTTGCCACCATTTGCAAGCATGTTCGGCTTGACGACTTTTGCCAATTCATGAAAATAGCGGGCGACCGGTTCGGTATATCGGGAATCTCCCATCGCTCGAAATTTGGTGTCGGGATATTTCCAGAGGTACGAAGGCAATCCCCCGCCATCCCATTCTCCGCATACGTAAGGGCCGGGACGCAGGTACACCCACATTCCCTCTTCCTTACAGATTTGGAAAAATTGTCCGATGTTTCGGGATTCGGTTTTAAAGTCAAACTTCCCTTCCGTCCGCTCGTGATCGTTCCAAAAGATATATGGACAAATAGTGTTGAGCCCCATCGCCTTTGCCATGCGGACGCGGTGTCGCCAATACACGGCGGGGACGCGACCTGGATCGATTTGGCCACCGCGAAGCTGAAACGCCATGCCATCAAGCAAGAACTCCTCGTTGTTGACGCCACCGAAAGTGAAGGTGTGTTGCGCTGGTTTGCTTCCGTACTGGGCGTGGGTTAGGGTGGCGGCTAGAGATAAAGCGATCAGGGACATGGGACATCCAAAATGCTACCTTGCCGAAGTACACCTTCTCTTGCCCTAGCTCTCGCCCTTTGCCCTGATTCTCACCATTTTGTATCAAACGAGAACTTGACGGTCTTCACCTCACCTGCCTTCAACTTGATCTCAAAGATTGCTGTATTGGAATCCTCCTTCACGAACGGATCGCTGTTACTCACCATTTTCCAGTCTCCCTCGATTCGCTGATAGAAGTAGA
>JAYVXG010000633.1:0-3434 GCA_043785475.1 Armatimonadota bacterium | reverse complement strand
CTACGCTCAATATAAACGAAGTAAGAATCTCGGCATGGTTTTCACGGTCGTCGCACTATCTTGCCTTACGGTGCCACTCATCCTTTTTCCCAAAAAATTCGAATATGGCCTCCGACCTGCGGCAAATGACTCTGCGTTGCTCGCACGGCAAGAGTCATGGAAACAACTTCAGCCGATCATCAGCGCTCGGCCAATGACCGGAATCGGACCTGACCCAAATCTGATGCTGAGTTCGCACCAGATGAAAGTCGACAAATGGTCTACGACTTCTCTCGATAACTACTACATAACAACCTTCGCATGCTTCGGCTATTTGGGCCTGATCATTATTGCGTTTATCTTTATGACGATTCTCGGTGGATGTTTTTTGAGGGCGGCCGGGGATTCTCCGCCCGGTCGGGAGTGGGCCTTTATTGCCGTCGTCTCAACTGTCTCCATTCTCACCCTGAGCCTTACCGGAAACAGCTTAGTCTACGCACCCGTCGGCTTCTACTACACCTTAATCTTAGGCCTCGGAGCCCCAACCTGGAAGGAGGAGATCGATTCCAACAAGGTCACAGATATTATTGTTGCCCTCCGCCGGCTATTCAAACGACCCCTAAGGTTGCTTGGCGTTAATGTCTGAAGCGCGAAGCCGGTCAACGGGAGTTCTTTGGCTGGTCGCCCTTCGGTTCGCCATCATTTTTCTCCAGATCATCGGCCTGGCGGTCTCGATCCGTGTCTTAGGCGAGGCTGCGTACGGAGTTGCCGTCTCAATGGGCGTCGCCCGTGTTTTGTGGCAATTCGTGGACCTCGACATTCCCCAAGGTCTCATCCAAGTGCTTTCCAAGACGTTTCAAGTGGACGAGGTGAAAGCATGGCGAACGTTCCGATCGGGCCTCTTCCTCCACCTAATCATTGGCCTCATTGGCGGTATCGGCCTGATGCTCGGCCCGCTCTATCTCGGTCGGGAACCCCAGCTCCATAACTATCCCCAGCTTGGACTTCTGTGTTTCATTGCCGGGTTTCAGTTCTTTTTCGACGTCTACGGATCCGCCTACAATGCCCCATTCAATGCTCGTGAACAATTCGCCCGAGTCGCGGCGTTAACATCGGTCGTCCCTCTTTTCGCAATTCTTTTGTCGATTGCGTTGGTTTTTTTGCTCCGATCACCAGTCGCCATTCTTCTCGGAACTTTGGTTGATTCGTTCCTTCAATTTGTTTTGAAGATTAGTTTCATTCTTAAGCGAGAAAAGGGATTCCCAATCTTGCCAAAGTACGACGGCGAAAGTTCTAAAGAAATCATTCACATCGGTCTCAAAAGCTACGTTTCTGGACTCTCAACCCGAATTGCAAGCACCGCTGACAAAGTCATTGTCCTTCACTATCTTGGCAAGGAATCCTTTGCGATATACAGCATCGCTTGTCGTATCCCCCAAATTCTCCTGGAAGCATTCGGCAAGATTGCTGAGTCGGTAACTCCAGAAATGACCCACGCCTCAGCCAACGAACCCCATAAATTAGCGGACATTTTTAGGCGCAATTTCAAGTTCATCGGCTTTGTTGCCGCAGTCGGAATTATGTTCGTAAGCGGGTTTGGCGATGTCATCCAACGCGCGTGGCTCAACAAGCATTACGACAACTTCGGGACGATCGTGTTCATCATGGGCATTTACTATGGCCTAGAACTGCACCATTCGACTATAACTCGCGTCTTTTTTGCCAAAGGCAAACCCCAGATGATGCTTCCGTTCTCGCTTTGGAACACCGTGATTACAGTTTCGATGACGAAGGTTCTCGTGCTCCGATTCGGACTACTGGGTCCCGCCTCAATGAACCTATTCATCGACGTCGCGCAGATCATCCCCATCCACTACTTCTGCTCGAAGTACGGTGTAAAAGAAATTTCCATGAAGGAAATGCTGCGGATAACGGCATCAATTGTCGGGCTTGGTGCTGTCTTTGGACTTATAGCCCTCCTCATTTTTTCTCGCATCCCGCCAGGCCGATGGTGCTACGCTGGAGTCCTGCTCATCCCGTTCCTGTGCGTCCTTCTTGCCGCTTTCTACCGTCGATTAGGACTTCTCGATCTACCAACTGGCCTCGAAAAAATGCTGAGGAAATTTTCGATTTCCAAACATTTGTTCGGTTTGAAAGGCGACGTTGTCGGGTCATAAACCAGCGTGCGTCCCATTCCATCCAAGCTCTATGTGGTTGATCCAAAATCATGCTTTGTTAGAATCCAAAGTCTGTAGTTAGCCCTTTCTGCACGCCATTCAAAACGGTTGCAGACATTCGGATGACCAGTGCGCCTACTTCCCAATCATTTGGAAGGGCACTATGCTTAACTAGCAGAGTCTAATGTGCCCGCCAAACATTGGAGGGCTGGCATCTCATGGGCCGTAGTTAAGATAACTGGGTGGATGATTTAAACTCGATGATTCAAATATGGACGGTGTTGGGCGTCCTGGCATGACTTTGGTCGAGATCGCCAAAGTTCGCCTACCTTTTAACCAACGACTCGATCCGCTCCAAAACCGCCTTCGCACTCGCTTCCCACGAGAAGAGCTTCGACCGCTCGATCCCCGCCACAATCCTTGCCTCTCGCTCGTCACTCTCAAGTGCAGAAATAATTCCCGCCACCATTGAATCCAAATTGTTCGGATCAAAGTAGTAGGGAACCTCTCCCCCCACCTCGGTCAAAGCTCCTACATTGCTTGAAGCGATAACTGCTCCAAACGTCATTGCCTCCAACACTGGTAACCCAAACCCCTCATCCAGGCTCGCTGTAACCGCAACGCGGGCGTTTCTAAACAAGGCGGGAACATCCTCATCAGGCACAAATCCGAGAAAGTGCACCCGATCTTCAATTCCCAATGTTGCAACCTGCTCCAAAATCCCCTCGGTCTTCCATCCCTTTGCCCCCGCAATCACCAGATGAAGGTCAGGGTATGTCGATGCAATCTGAGAAAAGGCTGAAAATAACATCGGTAAATTCTTGCGAGGCTCGATCGTGCTGATTGTAAAAAGATATTCCTTCGCATTTGGAAGACAATCAGGTCGCAAGTTGCCCCGAGAAACCAGCAAGTCTATTGCTTGCCCAATGCCTAACGGTAAGACCACGAATTTCTCGGCAGATACTCCGTACGTTTCTTCAAAATCATGAACGGTCGCCAAGCTGTCCGACGCAATGAATGAGGAGTACCGCACGATGTTCTTGGCCATGGCTTCATGGATCTGGATGTCCTCTTCGAGGTAAGTATTGGCGTATTTCCGCCAAAAAATGTCGAATACCAGACTCCCTTTTACAAGCCCAGGAGTACGCGGAACAAACCCGCTAACCGAAAACCAAGCATTCAATTTGTGTTTTATGGGCTCTAAGTCGCGGCCAAACCAATGCCAAGACCGTGTCTTTGCCCAGGCCCTGATCACCTTCACATGCGGTAACTCTAACC
>JAYVXG010000632.1:0-3451 GCA_043785475.1 Armatimonadota bacterium | reverse complement strand
GCCATCCAGTACCTGCCACTTGAGACTTTGAACGGCCTCGTTTATCTCAAAAACACGTTGCTCCTTGTGGTAATGGGCGTCATCGGGACGATCCTCAGTTGCTCAATCGTTGCTTACAGTTTTTCGCGAATGAAGTTCCCGGGCAAGGACAAAATGTTCAATGTGTTGCTTGCCACGATGATGCTTCCCGGCGCGGTGACGCTCGTGCCTCAGTTCCTAATCTTCCGCTCATTGGGGTGGGTTGGCACGCTGTACCCGCTGTGGGTTCCGGCATTCTTTGGCTCGGCGTTCAACATCTTTCTGCTTCGGCAATTCTTCTCCCAAATTCCTATGGAACTTGAAGATGCCGCAAAAATCGACGGTTGTTCGTACCTAAAAACTTTTTGGGACATCATGCTCCCGCAGATCAAGCCCGCCCTTGCTGTCATTGCGGTGTGGACGTTCTTGGGAGCTTGGAATAACTTTATGGGTCCACTGATCTACATCAATTCTCCCGAACACATGCCGATTAGCTACGCTCTGCAACTGTTCAAAGGCGACCGCGATGGCGACAGCGAGCCGGGACTGCTGATGGCGTTCACGTCGATGACGGTTGTGCCGGTGGTGGCCGTGTTCTTCTTCGCGCAGAAGTACTTCATCGAAGGTGTGACGCTTTCTGGCCTGGGCGGCCGCTAGGTTGAGCCCAGTATAAGTTCCTCAAGGGTCACTGCCCTCAATTCTCCGTCGTCGCTAATGAAATTATAAAGGAAAAGCTTGCCACGACGTCCGAACAACATGTCTTCGCCCTTTTCGGCGAGGGCGATGTATTCGTGACCGCAAACTTCTAGGAGTTCCAGGGACAAGTCTGACCTTCTCGTCCAGCCATGCAGTTCAATGTCCAAGTTTCTTAAATACTGCTTTTTAACTGCCTGAACTTTTGCGTTACGATTGTCATTTCCAAATAGATTTGTTACCGAGTGAATAACAAATGAATTAGAATATAATCTGCAGACACGCTTGTCAACTGATGTAATTGAAGCTAAACCGCCAAAATTTCCGGATAGTATAATATTTGCATTTGTTCCGTCACTAAATCGAATTTTCGCCTTAGCTAACTCAATTTCCTCCAAAAGTTCTGGGATTTCTTTATGAAGCGCAACAATTTTAAAAAACCTTAATCGACGATAACCAAAATACAATTCCTTCCATCCATCAGCCCTGTATGCCCGGTGGTACAGCGGCAGGAAGGAAATCAAGTTCAGTCTTAATTGAACATCCTGAATGGATTCGATCATCTTCGTGAGAAGATTCATCTCGTCAGCACTAAAGACGTTTTCATATTTATGTTTTGCAAACAATGACATAAGAGCAAGGTAATATTAGCTAACTATTTATAAGATTATACTACTAATTGCACGGATCTTTCAATTTATTGTCGATGGAATTCACTCCAGGTATAAATGTTAGAAATCTAAGCCACTCTGGTGATCGGTTAAGATATGATCTGGCTGCGCCCCAAGGTTTCGTTATGCCTTTCAAACGCCAAACTTCTTTTAATCCTTTTGGTATAAAGTTAAATTTATATGCATCGCTCATTGCGTGATCATAAATATTTACTACTTTGCCATTGAATAGGGTGTTCCCATCCGAAAATATTGATTGCCAAATTGGCAATTTCTTTCTTGTGGCATTTCCTATAAAGTGGGAATATTCAGTTCCAGCCGTAAGACTTCCTTTTGAGGATGCTCCAAACATTGATCCGGTCCTTCCCCACGTAAAGGCCTCTAAGGCGATAACACCAACCGTCGCAGCGCCGTACGCAAAGGCCTCTCCTGTTCTGCCGGCCCCCGCTGAATCTCCTGACTTTGTCGCAAGATTTTTCACGGTACTTCCCCCTATTGTGTCAAGCAATGCCGTTCCAACATTCGAAGCTTCAGCTTGAAGGTGCCCCAAAAATCCACCACGTTGATAACCGGATACGGCCGATCCTGACAAGAAATCATACAAGTCGGTCCCATTTGGATCTGCCCGGCCAATTGGATTATTCTTGACGTAGCCATATAGATTCATTCCTCCGCCATATCCGATTGGATCGCGGGTCAAGAATCGGGCATTTACTGGATCGTAGTAGCGATTTGTCAAGTAGAAAATGCCAGGATTGAACTCATAATAGTAGCCAAATTGGGCTCCCATGCCATTAAAAGGGTCCGCCTGTGTGGTCCCAGAGACGGGAGGCTTGATAGTGGTCAGACCATACGCATCGGTTGTCCCCACCGATTGAATTGCTTGAGAACTATTAAGGCGGTGAATCGTGTTGCCACGCTCATCGAACATATAAAAGATCGTGGTGGTACCTGTCCGCCGTGAAACCAAGCCATTTGCACCAAACGTATTCGAAGCGGAGAGTGCTCCTGCGCTGGTCATTTCGAATATTGGCACTCCACTATCATAAAGGAAGTAGGTTTTAACCGTGGAACCCGAAGTCTTCCAGGCTCGCAAATTGTCCTGGCGATACCCCGCAGTGTAGTTGGTTCCGTAACTCGTCAACCTATTTTCTGCGTCAAAGACTGAAACCTTGGTGTTGTATGTTGTAGGGTTCCCTGCTAAGTCGTATCCGTAATTTGTTCCGGTTATCTGATTCTTCGAGTTAAAGGCGTAGGCTGCGCCGCGCAACGTGGTTAAGTTTCCAGCACTATCCGCATTAAATATGTGGCTGAATCCAGGCCCTCTGACGCTGGTCGCAGTTGTCAATTCATCCTTAGCATTGTAAGCATATGTGTTATTCCCACCATAAGTCGTTGCACTCGGAACACTCAGTGCGTTCCCCAAGAGATTTCCCACTCCATTGTAAGTGAAAGTAGAGAACGAGCTGAGCACCACATTCACACTCGTCTTGCCCTGTAGGGTCAGCAACTGACCAAGGGCATTGTAGGTGTAAAGCGACTTTGATCCGTTGCTCATACTCTGCTGACTCAAGGCAGAATCTGCTTGATAGCTCCAAGACGTCGTCTCGCCCGCTGGGTTGGTCATCGAAGTTGGACGTCCGCCAGCATCATAGCTGTAGGCAAAATTGCCAAATGGCGTTGTAAGGCCCGACTTGCTACCGTTCGGGTAATAGGTTCGAGTAAGAGTTTTAGCTGGCACCCCGGTGTAAGTTGTCGTTTCTGTCGCCGTCTCATCTTGTCGCCCATATGTCATTGCATATGTGCCTTCGCCATCTGTAGCGCCGATGAGACGACCAAACCCATCATAAGAATAGGAGCTATCCAATGCCGGCGAGGACGGTCGTTGAATGTTCGTCAAATTTCCTTCTGGATCGGAGTATGTGTAGTTTGTGACCAGCCCTCTTGGGTCTATCATCTGAAGAATGCTTCTGGCCTGTTCCCCAAAAAACGATCCATGGTGATGTGATGATTCGTCTCTTTTTGAAAGAGAGTGAGCATGTCAACCAAAGCAAAGAAATATAGTGAAG
>JAYVXG010000631.1:0-3464 GCA_043785475.1 Armatimonadota bacterium | reverse complement strand
GCTGATTCAGTTCATGGCAAACGAAATGCATGATCTTTATCTTGCATGGGACCCCGAAGTTGACACGATCACCCCTGTGCCTATCCATCGTTCTCGCCTGAGCTGGCGAGGTTTTAACCAGACGGAGTCCTTGTGCGAACGCCTTCCTCCTCATCTGATCGGACAAGATTTGGTTCGTGTGCGACGCACTTTGCCGCAAGTTAAATTGACCCCAGAGGAGCGGTCGAAGAACCTGGTAGGAGCGTTCAAGTGCCCGGATTATATTGTCGGGAAACGAGTCTTGCTGGTGGACGATGTGTTTACGACCGGTGCGACAGCGAACGAATGTGCCAAAGCACTGAAGGCTGCGGGGGCAAGTTGGGTCGGGGTGCTCGTATTTGCCGTCCGGCGTCGATAGGGAAGTGAGCCATACTTTGTGAACAGCCATGAAATATCGAAAAATCTGGATGGTCTTGTCGGTAATCCTTTTCGCAGTTCTGATTGCAACAAGTCAAGGAATGGAGCCGCATTCCGCCGGCAAATACCTTGTTGCATGTCTCGGTGGAGGGTTTCTCGGGCTCGCGATCATCATGGGGCAGTTGTCTGCAAGGCAGAAATAGTAAGTAGTGTCTCCTGCCCTCGCGCCTCGCCCCTCGCCCCTGAATTAGGGGTACAACCATAGGCATGACCAAAATTATTAACGCAGCCGTCATCGTTTATGGGGCCGTCTGCGCATTTCTCGGTGCTCAAGCGTATTTTGCTCCCTCGGCCAATCACAAGCCCCACATGATGTCACTGCTCGGTGGTGTCGGGCTAGGTGGCCTCATGGTTGTATCCTACTTTCTTTGGAAAGCGAATCCAAGAAGCGGTCGATTCATGTCCTTAGGTTTGGCGGTTTTGGCTCTACTGATGTTTGCGCCTCGGGCGTTAAAGGGTGCGATGTACCCAAATGGCCTCATGGTGGTTCTTTCAGTTATTCTGATCATCCTATTGGGTGCCGGACACATGATCGCAAATAAGGATAAGGTAATCAGCTAAGCGTAGTTGGCGAGAGAGAGATATGACAAGTTTTGTAATAGGTTCATCACTGGCAATCATCCTTCAAGGAGACGGAAAATCTCCCATGCCAAGCCCCTGGAAAGATCCCGGCACCATGAAGATTGCATGGATCCAGTCCCCGAATTTCGGTCCACGTCCAGCGGACTCAGTTGTCGACACCGTCGTTATCCATTCCACCGTAATCCCTACTCTCGAAAAGACAACTCAGGCCTTTCAACGGGTCTCCAGCCAAGTGAGCGCGCATTTTACGATCGGAAAAGATGGTTCCATCGTGCAAAACGTCAGCACTTTCGACCGTGCTTGGCACGCTGGCGTCAGTAAGGATCATTTTGGACGACAGAATGTAAATCACTTTTCTGTAGGTATCGAATTGGTGAACCTCAATGACGGAAAGGACACTTATCCTCAAGTCCAAATTGATGCTTTGCACGCAATTTTAGTCGTCCTTAAGCGGCGATTTCCCGTCAAACAGCTGACCAGCCATGAATATATCGCGAAGCCGTATGGCCGAAAAAATGATCCAACCATTTTTCCTTGGGAGAAATTGAAGGATTTGAAACTTCCCATGTATTTTGGCAAACCTGAAAATGAAAACTAGGAACCTATTGGCTCTGAGTTGCATCCTATTGTTATGATTGTCTCACTTATATTCGCCGCCCAGATTGTCACGTCAAAAGGAATCGCCACAAGCAGCCCAAAGAGGGCCGACAAGGTGGTTCTGACCGATGCGCAATGGAAAAAGAAGCTCACCAAGGAGCAATATGAAATTCTCAGGGCAAAGGGAACCGAGCCTGCCTTCTGCGGCGTGAACCTCAACCAAAAGGGCCAAGGTACCTATTATTGCGTAGGTTGTGGATTACCTCTTTTCGAGGCAAATACGAAATTCGAGTCAGGCACAGGCTGGCCTTCTTTCTATCGCCCAATAAACACTACGAACATTTGGTTTCTTATTGACAAATCTTTTGGGATGGAACGAACCGAAGTTCTTTGCTCGCGATGCGACGGCCATCTTGGTCATGCTTTTGATGACGGACCCAAGCCAACAGGAGTGAGATTCTGTATGAACGGCAAGGTATTGAAGTTCGTTAAGAAGAAATAGGCACTCCGACGTATTCCTTCGCAGGCTTACTGGGAAGAATGCGCATAATTTGCCAGCCTATGCAACCGCGAATGGGGTTGGTTGGCGTCCACGACATCAATTTGGATCGATTGGTTACTCGTGATCCATGGAAATTTTACACCTCGTATTCGAGCCGTATCGCAAACCTCCCAAGTTCCCTTAGGTTTTTAAGTTCGCAAACCTGAAGTGCTTGAAAATGGCACCTAAATCGCGAAAAAAACCTTACGAATTGTCTGGTGACTTGCTGTGAAATTTGCCGATAACTCAAGTGTAAGGATTCGGCGATGCCGGGGTCTTGGAGTTAACTTATGCCACTGTATGCCTATAAAGCAATCGATACTGCCACTGGGAGAGTTGTTCAATCCACCATCGAAGGTGAATCAGAGCAGAGCGTGGCGGCAAAGCTAAGAGACCAAGCCCTCCATATCGCCGAAATCAAATCTATCAAGTCTAACAAGAAGGCAGGACGTGGCAAACAAAAGATCAAGCCAAAGTCCCTGGTTGTATTTTCGCGACAATTCGCGACAATGATCGACGCTGGTATCCCAATTTTACGCTGCTTGGATATCTTGCACGGTCAATGTAAGGATCCAGTCCTCAAATCTTGCTTGGAGACTATCACCGTGGATGTTAAGGGTGGTATGACCCTGACCGAATCAATGGCAAAGCATCCCGATGTCTTCAATCGACTTTACGTAAACATGATCAAGGCTGCCGAGCTCGGCGGTATTTTGGACATTATCCTCGACCGACTCTCCCAATTCTTGGAGTACGAGGCTGAAGTCAAAGGCACGATCAAAAGCGCAATGACCTACCCAGTTTTAGTTCTGGCCTTTTCGCAGATCATGCTGTTCGCTTTGTTCACATTTGTACTTCCTAAGTTCAAAGACATTTTCACTGGCATGAACGCAGAAATGCCGGCCGTCACTAAATTCCTCTTCGGAATCGGAGACTTTATGCAGGCCTACTGGTGGGCAGTTATTCTTGCTGGCGTTGGAGGCTTTATTGGATTCAAGCAATGGATTAAGACTCCTGCTGGACGTTATCGATGGGACTTCATCAAGCTCCGTATCCCCGTCGTGGGTGACCTGGTGGTTAAGATGAGCGTAGCGCGATTCTCTCGAACATTTGGAACCCTTATCGACTCTGGAGTTCCAATGATGAGAAGCCTCGAAATCGTTGGTGAAACGTTGGGCAACCTCGTCCTTAGTCAAGCTATTGACGTGACGAGAGCAAGTTTGAAAGAAGGAAACAAGCTTTCTGTGCCGCTCGCAGCCTCCGGGCTCTTCCCGACCATGGTCACAAC
>JAYVXG010000630.1:0-3465 GCA_043785475.1 Armatimonadota bacterium | reverse complement strand
TCGCTCAATAAGTCGACACGCGGCACCCGTGGTTCCTCCGGTGGCGAGGAGATCGTCAATGATGTATGCCTTCTGACCAGGCTTAAGAGCGTCTACGTGCATCTCAACCGTGTTCGTGCCGTATTCCAAGGCGTACTCTTCAGTGATGCGATCAAACGGCAACTTGCCCAGCTTGCGAGTCATCGCAAAGGGAAGTTTACACTGGAGGGCGATCGGAGTCCCAAAAATGAATCCACGGCTTTCAATCCCCACAATGACTTCGGCACCTTTTGCACGTACGTCTTTACAGAGAAGGTCGATTACTTGCTGGAAAGCTTCTGGGTCTTCGAGGATCGGAGTGATGTCTTTAAATAAGATGCCTGGTTTCGGAAAATCGGGGACGTCTCGTACCAGGGCACGGGCCAAAAGCTCTGCCATTTCGTGAGTTAGGATACCCCTTTTCCCACTTAGAATCCGGGCGAAAAGAAAAGCCCGGGATCATGGATCCCGGGCTCCTCAATTGAATGAGTCCGTCTAAACGTTGTCGTTCATGTGCTGAATCTGCTCAGCCAAGGAGCCTTGCTTGCTTCGCCAAAATGCGAAGACCAACAGGCCGACCGAAACAACCGTAATGCCAACCCGGATTTTGATGTCAAGTGCTCCATCAATGATAACGCCGACACTGAGGAGGGCGACCAGGTTCATAACCTTAATCAACGGATTAAGCGCTGGGCCAGCTGTATCCTTGAACGGATCACCAACGGTGTCGCAAACCACGGCAGCATTCTTAGCTTCTCGATGCGCATCGCTATCCTTTGGATGGCCAAGGAAGCCATCTTCAATCAGCTTCTTTGCATTGTCCCAAATTCCGCCAGAGTTAGAAAGAGTCACCGCCATCAGTTGGCCAACAACAATTGCACCAGCCAAGAACCCTCCGAGAGCTTGAGCTCCCTTGAGGTTGTAAACATGATCACCAATCGTTACCATCGTGCCTGGCATCAAACTGAAGCCGAAGCCAACGGCAATTGGGAGACAGATCGCTAAGATTCCTGGCCCGAGCAATTCTCTTTGAGCCGCCGCCGTAACTAACTCGACGCATCGACCGTAGTTCGGCTTCGATGTTCCCTTGAGAATGCCCGGATTCTCTCGGAACTGACGTCGCACTTCATTGATTAATTCAAACGCGGCTCGTCCAACCGCGTTAATCGTAAACGCACTGAAGAGGAACGGAGCCGCACCACCAATAAGAAGTCCCATGAAAATTTCAGGAACGTCTAGTCGCAGGCCAACGCCTTGCAAATGTCCCGACTCCACAAAGGATTGGAACAAGGCAACTGCGGCGACAACTGCGGTAGCAATCGCGAAGCCTTTTGTAAGGGCTTTCGTTGTGTTTCCGGCCGCATCAAGGCGCTGAAGCGACTTGGAACCGTATTCGTTTCCGCCTTCTCCGCTCATCTCAAAAACGCCTTGGGCATTATCCGAGATTGGACCAAATGTATCCATTGCAAGAATAAATGCCGTGGTGGTTAAGAGGCCAAGACCGACCAAGGCTATTCCATAGTAACTGAGGAACATCGATCCAAAGACGTCCGCTCGAAAGAGGAACAGTGGAACCATAAGGGCGACCACGATGGCAAGAACCATGAAAACGCTCGATTCTGCACCCAAAGCAAACCCTTGGATGATCATCGGCGCTGGACCAGCACTCGACACTCCGGCAACTTCCCGGGTCGGTTTATTCTTGGTTCCAACGTAGTAGTTGGTCAGTCCTTCGATGCCGATAGCCATGAAGATTCCGAAAATAACCGCGAGGGCAAATCTCCACCATTCTGCTGTGGCGACAATTCTAGTAGAGGCAACCTCAAACATGACCGCTTCTGGTGCGCCAGCTTCCTTCGGATTCAGGGCAGCTTTCTTGTCAAAGTCTTCGACGTCCCCAACCGACTTTCGGTAGAACGAAAGCGGCGTGAGAGTCTGAAATTGCTCGGCATGCTCAATGCCAGCCGGGGCAACGATCGCAAACTTATCCTCCTTAGCATTATAGAAAAGCTTGTTCGGAAGGATATGATTTTTGTCGGGAATGATTGAAAGCTTGGCTTGAGACGCCTGAGCCCTCTCTTTTTCCTTTGTCAGTACTTCGTTAAGAGCTTTTTCGGTTGTTGCGCCGAGCCAAACCGTCATCGACGTTTTTTGACTTGGTTGGCCACCCATCGATGGAGATTCCTGACTGATGTCAAGTTTCACCGCGACAAGCTTGCTCTTTGCAGGATCGAATTGATCAGCAACTGTCGTGTACTTCTTGGGCGAGTTCGCATCCGTTTTAGGGACCGGCATTGCGTAGCGAAGGGAAGGGAACGCCAAATTCTTAATGTCATCTTCCGAAACTTCCGTGTATCCTTCCAGAGCTTTATCGTCCAGAGGTGCGTCTGGATTGGTCATCATTGCGGACTGAAGTCTCTGCTCGTCGGTTGCCGTGTAGCCAAGAGCCTTAATGTCGTCTCTTGAAAGAAGTTCTTTGGCGGTTATCGCTATCTTGTCCTTCTTTGTGTCCTTGGCGACTTGATCACGAATCGCGGCCACTGCCTTTGTCTGGCGAGCTTGTCCAGCCTTTGCCGTCAGCAACTCCTGAACCTTAACGTCCCGGAGTAAGAAGAATGACAAACCAGCAATTCCTATTCCAGCGATCGCCGCAGTGGCCCGAAATCCTCGGAGGATCGGTTTCAAAGGATCGGATTCCGTATCATCGTTTCCGACAACGGTTTGAATTCCAATTATCGAGGCAACAATTCCGACTCCACAAGCAGCAAGAGCAAAGACGATGAGCTTTGGCCATATCGAAGAATCAAGAACCGCAGAAGTTGCGGCCCCGAGCACGATGGTCGCAACCAACATAACTTCATACGATTCGAAAACGTCCGCCGCCATTCCCGCGCAGTCGCCAACGTTGTCTCCAACGTTGTCTGCAATAGTTGCCGGATTCAAAGGAGAATCTTCGGGCATTGACTGCTCAACCTTGCCGACCAGATCAGCTCCTACATCCGCGGCCTTGGTGAAAATTCCACCACCAACGCGCATAAATAGGGCGGCCAGTGAACCACCAAAGCCATAGCCAACCAAGAGAATCGTTGCACTACCTGGCATCACCAGTAAAATGAGAGACGAGAAGAACAGGCCGAGACCAACCGTCAGCAGTCCAGCAACCGAACCTGAGCGGAAAGCAATTTCTAGTGCCTTTTTGTTGCTCGTCAAGGCAGCTGCAGCAACTCGAGCATTCGCCTTTACGGCGACAATCATTCCCGCAAATCCAGAGAAATAACTTGAACCTACGCCAAGGATAAATGTGAGGGCGACAAATCCTGCCTGTACTCCCATCGCTCCTTTGTAAAGGAAGAAAAGCAAAAGCGCCAGGATCAAAATGAACGGCACCATCATGTTAATTTGCTTCTTGAGATAAGCGCGAGCGCCGTCCTCAATCGCATCTTGAAC
>JAYVXG010000629.1:0-3465 GCA_043785475.1 Armatimonadota bacterium | reverse complement strand
AAGATGACTATCTCGCGAATGACGTCGGGGTTATCCGCAGCCCAGTCGAGGGCAATCGGCACTCCTGCGTCGTGAAGGACCAGAGTCACATCTTTGAGTCCAAGGTACTCCATGAAGGCGGCGA
The DNA here is from genome assembly GCA_043785475.1 of Armatimonadota bacterium. GTDB lineage: Bacteria > Armatimonadota > Fimbriimonadia > Fimbriimonadales > Fimbriimonadaceae > Fimbriimonas. The sequence goes on along the minus strand of JAYVXG010000629.1, from coordinate 3,341 downwards.
ACCTTTTGGCATGGCCCCGGGGCGAGTAGTCGGCGTCGTTTGGCTTGTCACTGAGGCCGAAACCGAGATGGTCGACGGCGATGCACCGATGGGTTTCTTGGAGCGCTTCAATGGACCGACGAAACATGAAGGACCAGGTCATATTTCCGTGGACAAACACGACTGGGCGCCCTTCGCCCTCGTCGATATAGTTCATCCATCCCTCGCCGGAGTCGAACTCTCGAAAAGCGAAGGGATATTCAAGCCGATTCAGCCAGAAACGATGATCATCCACGTCAGTTCTATTCTACGAGTTTTATTCGGCGAAGTCGAACCATCCGGGCACATCTTCGACCCGTTTTGCCAGTCCGGCGGGGAGGACATAGGCTTGGGGGAAGTCGGATTTGCTCAGGGTTGCCCTTATTGGTTGCCCGGCGGCGTAATGGTTGACCCAGTCGACATCGCAAATGGCGCCCCGAGCAATGGCGAGTGCGTCGGCTCCGAGGGCGAGGGCTTTCGGCACATCATCGGATTGGCGGATTGATCCGACACCGATCAGGGGAAGACGACCGTTGAGGTGATCGGAAAGCTGCTTGAGGATTGGTTCGTCGTCCTCGGCATGGATGCTTTTTTGATCGTAGTTGCGGAGCGATATATGTAGAAAAGCGAGCGGTAACTTATACAATTCGTCAATAAGTTTTCTGGTTCGGTCGAGTCGAATGCCAGGTGTTTCGGGCTCTTCCGGACTGAACCGGTAGCCAACGGGGAAGTCGGTGCCGACTTTGTTCAGGATTGTTTCGACCAGTTGCCGGGGAAATAGGAGGTCGTCGGCATTCCATTTGTCGGTGCGGCGGTTGCTATGGGGGCTGACGAATTGTTGGATGAGATAGGTGTTCGCGCCGTGGATCTCGACTGCGTCGTAGCCTGTGTTCTTGGCTCTGAGCGCGGCTCGGGCGTAATCGTCGATGGTCCTTTCAATTTCGGTTTCGGTCATCTCTCGCGGAACTGGCGCGCCTTCTCGCGTGGCGGGAATTGCGCTCGCTGATAGACATTCGCCGCCAGCTAGATTTGGTGGGCACTGGCGGCCGCCGTGGTGGATTTGCAGAATTGCCTTGGCTCCGTTTGATTGAATGGCCTGGGCAACGCTTCGAAGTGAGTCGAGTTTATCGTCGTTGTCGCATCCCCATTGGCCCGAGAATGCTTTACCGGATGGGTGAACGTAGCAGGCGGCGGTCATGATCGCACCGAATCCGCCTTGGGCTCGGCGGGCGAGATACGGAATTTCGTCGGGGGAAATGAGGCCGTTATCGAGGCTGGAGTACGTCGTCATTGGAGCGACAATGAAGCCATTTTTTAGTTCGAGGTTGCCGAGTGTGATTGGATGGAGGAGGGGAAGCAAGGAAAGAGTTTACGCCCGATTAGGTCTGATTGTGACAGCAGAGTTAATCATATTCGAAGGGCAGCCTTCTTTGAAATCTTCAATTAGCTCGACCCTTCTGGCCGCAAGAAATTCCACACAACTACCTATGGCTACCTCAAAAATCCATGCCCCATTGGCATGGATTTTTAAGGACTCTCATAAGCTAAGAGTAGAGTCGCGACTTTGGCGCTGGTCATTGGCGAAAAAATGCAATAACGATTCTCAGAGTGGCTCTTGCCAGGGCTGCTCCTTACTTTTGACAATCCTGGTTCTGAAATCTTCGATCTATTTCGCTTTCTTTTCGTCCTCAAGGGTTTGATGGACGGTGAGCGACAATTGCCAGTCGCCGTCATTCTTCACATAGATCGAGGTCATTCGGCCCTTATAGGGTTTATTGTCACCTTCGCGGGTGCCTTCGCCGTGATATGACACGGCTAAGACGTTTGACGCAATTTGTTGAGTGTAGATGTCGTTCATTTTGACGTCGTGGTACGGCTTCCAATCGGATGACATCTTCACAGACTGCGTCTTGTCGAACACGCCCATCGGCTCCATGATTGCGGCTCCGCCTTCGGCGAAGTGATCTTGGAAGAAGGCGGGGTCGCCTTTCTCCCAAAATCCCTTTTCGATTGCCAAAACTTCTTTGGTGCTGGTGTTTGGTGCCATATAAGAAGTCACGCCACTATCGTCCATAGAATCGCTCACGAAGTGCATTTCTTACGGCCCCTTTGTTCTTTGGAGGGGGTTACCGATTTCTTGGAAGTAGATATTGTATGCCTGCGACGCGCTCGAGGTGCTTGTTTCGTAAATGAGTTACACTGCAACCAATCTTGATGCGGCCAAAATCTACTGCCGAAACTGTTTTGATTGGAGTTTGGCTCACTGTTTGTGATCGAAAACGCCCGGTACCTTCTGGACTTGCCGAGTATACGGAGCGAATGGTCGCAGCGATTGGTAGCCCGACTCTTCGCCTGTTTAAGAATCCACTCATACGATGGTTCGCTCACCGAGCCGAAGCGATAACGCTTCCCGGAGTCTGTGCGCATTATGCGGCTCGGAAAGTAGCCATCGAAATAATCGTTGACGCCATCGACAATCCGATCCTGGTCGTCCTCGGAGCCGGTTATGACGGGCTTGGCTATCTACAAGCCAAGTCAAGGAAAGTCTTCGAAGTAGACCGGCCAGAAATTCAGAGTCGGAAGCGTGAATTGCTGGAGCAGTTACCGCCCCGAACCATCAGCTTCGTAGCGGCAGATTTACCCACGAAAAACAATACGCTCTCTTTCCCTGAGCCGACCACATTTGTTGCGGAGGGTGTCTTCATGTACCTCTCGGAGCAAGAGGTAGAGCAAGTTTTGGCGGAGTTGCCACAGGGATGCTCGCTCGTGTTTACTTTTGTCGGGATTGACGAGAAGGGACGACCCGCAATGGGTGACAATCAAGACCAAATTGATCGGATGCTTGCCGCATTGAAGGAGCCATTTCGGTGGGGAATGCGACCAGACTCGGTCGGGGAATTTCTTCGTCGCAATGGATTTAGGCTCGTTAATGTCATGGGAGTCGACTGTAACGAGGTCGATGGTATGATTCGAGGCGAGTGGATCGCCTATGCGAACAAACTTTGAGTTTGGCGGTACCAATTAGAAGTAAACATCTCGTTCGGATCGTGCTCTCGTTTTTCCGCTAAGAACTCGGGCATTCGTGGATACGACTTGAGAACTTGCTCCTTGCTTGCCCAGCCATGATAGGTGAGATAATAGCTGCCACCGAACGATTGCGAGGCGTCGATGAGCATCTTAAATTGCTCCTTGGCCAGGTCAATCCCTACGGGTGAGTGATCAACGTGAAGATTGAATATGATGCATGCCCAAGGCTGGGTTGCCCAAGAAAGCACGCTGTCAGTTTCAGTTTCGATCAATCGAATCGTTCCATAGATGACTTT
>JAYVXG010000628.1:0-3471 GCA_043785475.1 Armatimonadota bacterium | reverse complement strand
TGAAGAAAATCGTCGAAGACGGCGGCACAGTCCTTTTTGTTGGGACGAAGAAGCAAGCACAAGCTGCGGTTAAAGAAGCAGCCGAGCGAAGCGGACAGCACTTTGTCTGCGAGCGATGGCTTGGTGGAACGCTGACCAACTGGAAAACGATTAGCCTCCGAATTCAGCGACTTAAGGAACTCGACCGCATGGAAGCCGACGGCTACTTTGACCGACTGCCGAAGAAAGAAGCTTTGGACCGACGAACTGAGCGAGCTCAGCTTCACCTCGTTCTCGGTGGAATCCGCAATATGAACGCCATGCCTGGCGTTATGTTTGTGGTTGACCTCAACAAAGAAGCGATTGCGGTTGCCGAAGCGAAGAAGCTTGGTATCCCGGTCGTCGCCATCGTTGACACTAACTGTGACCCTGACAAAGCCGACGTGATCATCCCAGGCAACGACGACGCGATCCGCGCGATCCGACTCGTTACCCAGAAGATGAGCGAAGCGATTCTTGAAGCCCGACCTCTCAGCGAAGCGCTGACCGAAGGAATCTTGAGCGAAGGCGGAGCCGAATTGGCCGCTGAGCTCGACGAAGAAGCTCCAATCCACGTTGACGACGAATTGATGAAGGCGTTTGGCGCAGACAAAGAAGGCGTATAAATATCTATGAGTTACACAGCACAGGACGTAAAAAAGTTGCGTGAGGAGACCGACGCTCCAATGATGGAGTGCAAGTCGGCTTTGGAAGAAGCCGGCGGAGACATGACTCGGGCAAAAGAAATTCTTCGCGAGAAAGGTAAGGCAAGCGCCGGCAAGAAAGCTGGACGTGCAACTAATGCTGGCCGAGTGGGCATCGTCCTCAGCGACGACGCTACAAAGGCGGGAATTGCTTTAGTTGAGAGCGAGACAGACTTCGTTTCCAACAACGAAGGGTTCGTTGGTGCTACCAATGATGCTGCTCAGAAGGCTCTGACTGAAGGAACTTTGAACGACGACCAGAAGAAGGAATTGGGCGATGATATCATTGCCAAGTTCCGAGAAAATTGCGTCGTAAAGGTTGCCGAGCAATTGACCACGAGCGGAAAGTTCTCGATCTACGTCCACCACGACGGATCGAAGGGAGCCATTATCGAAGCAGAAGGAGATGCTGCCGGAACCGAAGCCATTCGAAAGTTGGCAGTTCAGGTCGTTGCTTCCCCTCCCCAGGTCGTCAGCAAGGATGATCTTTCGAAGGAACTGCTCGATAGCGAGTACCAAATTCAATACACGCGAGCAATTGCCGAAGGCAAGCCCGCGAATATTGCCGAGAATATGGCCAAAGGTCGGGTGAACAAGGAGTTCATCAAGGAAGCCGTTCTGATGGAACAGCCTTTCTATGCAGACCCTTCGAAGACGGTCGGTCAGTATTTGGCCGAGTCGGCGAAGAACACGAAAGTGTTGAGCTTTAGGCTCATTGCCGTAGGTTCGTAAGCTGCTAGCTTTCAGCTGTTAGCCAAGAAGCCCCCAGAGATTCTCTGGGGGCTTTTTTTTTATAATATTGCTGCCTCGCTAATCCGACGATGACAACTCTTCGAATAGACAAGCATCAATTGGCGAGGCTATTACATGAGCGCAGAAGCCTCGCCAATTGAGTTGGTCAGAAATCCTTACAAGTCCATATTCGGATTAGCGAGGCAGCAAGGGCGCCCGGTACTTGCGTAGTTTGCCCAAACAGACTAGAATCATGGTGGGGAAACATGAACTGGGGATTACTGCTCAAACTTTCGGCTTTTGGGTTCGCGATGGCGATTGCCACGATTAGCTTTATACCGCAACAATTCGAATACGTCTTGTGGCCAATCATATTTGGATTCTGTGCCTATTCGATCGCGAAGAATTGTCAAGACCGATTGTTCTTCCACGGCTTCCTGCTCAGCATCATCAACTGCGTTTACATCGTCGCCTTTCACTCCGCCTTCTTCATTACCTACTCCTCGGCCCACGAATCGTTGATCAACGGTCTTCCGCAGGGGCCAAGCCTAATTGCAATGTCGGCGGCGATGGGCGTGATGATTGGCGTTATTAGCGGTGTCGTTCAGGGTGCTCTTTGCATTGGCTTTTCGAAAATGCTGATGAAGCCAACGACTTAGGTGAAACCACTTCAGATTGTTTTCACAATTATCGGCGCATCTATTGTGCTCGTCGTTGGCATGACGCTCAAGGCGAACGCGGATCGTAGTCGGCTCGAGGATCAAGTGAAGGCTCAATTGTCCGAAGTCCGGGCGATGGGATTTCCTACAACTGACCGCGAATTAACCAAGCTGAGCGAACCGGACAAGTCTAACGCCTGGTGGGATCTCAAGCAGTATTTGACCGAAAAAACACCCAAAGGTTACTTATCGTCTGCGTTCGATCCACGCTCAATGATTTATGTCGCCGGACCAGCCGATCTACCCACAATCCGAATCTACCTGGAACAGAGACATGGTGTTCGCGCCGCCGTTTTGTCGGCAATGAAGCAACGCAAGCCGCTTTCGATTCCCAGATCTCTGAATGGCAGCCCGCCCAATGTTAATGTTCACATGCGACTTATCTTACAAGATTTTGTCATTGCCGCTGGAAGTGAAGCGATGGTCGGGAACAAAGCTGGTGTCGTACAGAACTTGAACGCCGCGGAATACCTAGCCAATAGCTTGGTTCGTGAGGAAACTGGGTATTTAGGCACCAACAGTTGGCGAGCCACCATTATCCCGGGAGCACTTCGTGTCATGGAGATTGCACCTTCAATTTCCTCGGAAATTGAATCGTTTCTCAACAAACCGGATTTGATCGACAACGTGAATTCGAAAAAGATTTATGAATCTTTTTTCCTGTACGCATTGAACCAAATCCAGTCAAGAGATTCGCCATTGATTGACCGTGCTGGAAGGCCAAAGTGGCTTCAATCCGTGGTCCATACACCAGACATCAATGAAATAAAGGACGCTACAAAAGACAAAGCCGACGGATACATCCCCAAAAGCGCAGTCGGCCTCAGCGCTTATCAGCAATTGCTAAGCCGCTGGATTCCGATACTTGCGAGAATCAAAAATGGGTCGATGCCAACAAAGGCAGAATATGATCGAACCAATGAACCTTTTACCGGAATGTCCAAGGAATTATCAGAACTGCTTTCATTAGGAAATGATTTTGCACCGACCGACATGTTCAACGACGTATCCGAAGCTAAGACTCTCGAATCGATGGTTGGCAAGATATTGGCGATCAAGCGGAAAACTGGTGCGTATCCGAAAGGCCTCGGCGAAATAGTTAGCTCTTCCGACGTGAAGAATGTGGCCTATCACAACAACGGCAATGGATTCTCGGTCAGTACGCTCGAAAAAGATGCGTCGACGGGAGCTTTGGTAGCTCGCAAGAAGATCACTTTCCCGACCGGCGATCGAATTGCTCCGCGCACATTGGCCAAGTATCGAGAACAACTGAAATTGGCAAAGGAAGGCAAGCTCGA